>CAYQDH010000743.1:0-2068 GCA_964416075.1 uncultured Anaerolineales bacterium
TAGAGCAAGATGTCGCGAATCTGCCCACCCTGCATGCCGCCGAAGGTGAGGGCCGAGCGTGTGGCAAACCCGAGCGCGTAGATGGCCGAGATGGTATCGGTGCCAAAGGGCACGATATAGGTATCGTAGCCCATCTCCACACCCTCTTCCATCAACTGGTGGATGATGCTGCGGCCATTGACGTTGCCAGAGAGGAACACCAGGATGTTGCGCTTTTGCAGCTCGCGCACGATCGACACGGCCGCTTCGTTGCTCTTGGCCGCGCCGACGATGGCCGCAAACCCGGGCATACGTCCATCGACCAGTTGGATGCCCCAGGCGCGGAGCTGGATATCGTCGATGGGGCCGTTGGCATAGCCGCCCCCCTCACCGTCGCCGTTGCCCGCATCGGGGCTGGTGAAGCTAGTGCCCGTCAGTCGCAGGCCGGGTATGCGCTCCGGCTGCTGGCCGCGCAGGAAGCGGATAGCCTCGATGGCCTCCGTGGCCAGCAAAGTTGCGGTGCCGCTATCCAGCGTTTCGCCCAAGTAGGGCAGCCACACGCTCTCGCCCGGCACCGGATGGAGCATACTTTTCGCCAGGTCGACCACGGCGCGCATCTCGCCCAGCTTACTGACCTTCATCCCGGTAAAGCCGAGGGCTACCGGCAAAAAGTAAGCCGTATTGGTAAAGGCGACCGGCTTTTCCGGACCAAACTCCTTGATCGCCGCATCGAGCATCTGGTCTGCTTCGTGAACGATATAGTTCGCACCGCGAATCGCAGCTTTGGCGATATATCGAGACATCTATCTTTTCCCCCTTTAGCCTACGTAAGCTTTTACTTGCCGGCAGCTTCTGCCGCCGCGGAATAGACCCCCAGGAGTTCCTCTTCGTCGATCCCTAGGCCAGGCTGTGTGGCAAGCATCTGCTCCATTTCCCGGTCGCCGCTCTGCCCGTAGCGGGCGGGATCGTATGCCGCCAAGCCGAGCGCCGCGCGCTTGGCATCGATGTGCGCAAAAGCCTTGGCAATCAGCTTGTCGATATCGGGTTCCCACTCGAGCCAGCCACCGGTCTTTTTCTCCCAGCCCTCGGTCATGACTTTGATCACCTCGGGGCTGCCGGCCACGGGGTTGTGCACCCCAAAGAGGACATGGATGCCCGAAGCGGCGCAATAGGTGCCGATGCATACGGCCTTCTCGGACATGTACTCAGGGCATACGCCCACGCCCGGGATGTCCGAGATATCCTCCCCCAGGCCACCCTCTGTGGCCACCTGGGTCAGAATCGTCAGGATACGCGAGTTATCCACGCAAGAGCCCACGTGCACGACGGGCGGAATGCCGATGGCCTCGCAGACTTCGCGCAAGCCGGCTCCAGCCTGATCCATAAACTCGGGCCGCAAATACCCGTCCTTGGCCGCCGCCGTAGCGGAGCAACCCGTGACCACCACCAGCACGTCGTTCTTGATGAATTCGGCGACGATTTTGTTGGTGGCCTCATCCTGGGGCACGCGGGCGTTGTTGCAACCCACCACACCCGCCAACCCGCGGATGCGCCCGGCGATCACGGCATCGTTGAGCGGGCGGAAGGAGCTGCGATGGAGACCACCCTGCATATAGCCAAGGTATTCGTGCGAGAACCCCGCCACCAGCTCCTCGGTGATCTGAGGAATGCGCGTCTTGCCGCGGTTGGGATAGTTGTCGATGGCCGTGCGCACGATCTGCTTGGCGCAATCATAGGCATGGTGCTCGTCGAAATCGATGTGCCTGGCGCCCTCTATCTTGGCCTTATCAGAGGTGGTAACCACCTCGGTGTGATAGCTCTTGGCCACCTGGGCCACGGCCTGCATGATGCACTGTACGTCTACCACCATTAGCTCGACGGCGCCCGTGGCAATGGCCAACTCCTGAGAGAGGAAATTGCCGGCCGGGGGGATGCCGTGTCGCATCAGTATCTCGTTGGCCGTGCAGCAGATGCCCGCCAGGTTAATGCCCTTGGCGCCTTTGGATGCGGCATAGGCCAACAACTCGGGGTCGGTCGAAGCGGCCACAATCAGTTGGGTGTTGCCCACCGTCTGGTAGCTGAGGTGATC
>CAYQDH010000744.1:0-2067 GCA_964416075.1 uncultured Anaerolineales bacterium
CACCGAGGCACAATGACACGCAGTGCCCGCGGAACCACCTTGATCGTCACGGGACTAAACCCGACAGGGTCTCCATCCACCTGCACGGCCAAGGGCTTGTTCGCTCTGACAGACACCTCCCGCGCGCGATAGATCTCCAGGTTGGGGTTTTCGAACTGCTTGCCCAAAAGGACCATCAGGATATGCCCGAAAACATCGAGCATGTTGTCGCCTTTGAATACATAGACGTCTAGCAGGCCATCGTCCAATTGCGCCTGCGGTGCCAGTCGAACGGTGCCCCCATAGAATTGGGCATTACTCACCAGTACCATGATAATACGCTGCCGCATGGCTTTGCCATCGATGACGATAGTGGCCCGCGTGCCGCTCAGTTCCAAGCCCCGGGCAAGCATAGCCACAATATACGTGATGTTGCCGAGGTTGCGTCGAATCTCCCGGTGCGGCTCCACGCCTTGGGCGACATCCGCATCGAATCCGATACCGCTCCAGAGCACAAAGTAGCGGTTCTGTGTCTTGCCCAGGTCGATTACGTGTTCCTGGCCCTCGACCAGGATACGTGCCGCTTCGAGCAGGGCTGTGGGCTCCATCGGTGTCCAGACTGGCACATCCAGCATGTGCGCCCAGACATTACCCGTTCCTACGGGCAAGATCCCCATCCTGGCATTGGTAAAGGCCAGACCATTTGCCACTTCGCCCAGGGTGCCATCACCCCCCACGGAAACCACGACTTCGTATCCTGTGGCCACGGCTTCGCGGGCGAAGGTGGTAGCATCGCCTGTGCCACGCGTCTGGCGCAGCGTGGTTTGCCAGCCATGGTCGGCGAGAAACTGGACTACTTCATCCAGCTCGCTGGACAGATCATACTGCCCCGCCACCGGGTTGTAGATCAACATGCCTTTCATATAGGTCACTATATCCCAAGGGGGTCTTCTTGTCCAGAAGTTGCCAGCGCCTTGATATAGTATAGTGACCATGATATGATGCGGGACGCTCGCAGATAGAATGGAAGACACCTAGATTCTCAAGAGGTAACTCTTTGTGCGTGCGCACGCTTTGCTATGGCGCGGCAGAAAGGAATAGAAATGAAACATGAGGCAGTGTCTACCGAGTTGATGACTCTACTCAATCAGGCATTGGCCAGAGAATTGCAGGTTTCTGTCCAATACATGCTGCAGCATGCCATGGGGGCCGGCCAGTGGTCAGCAGTCTCTGGCAAGACCGCTGCCAGCGTGCAGGCCAAGTTCATAGCGAGTCATGCGTCCGTGTATCTCCCAGGCTCAAGCCTCAAGAAGACTGCTATCACGGAGATGAGACATGCCGAAGGTATTGCAGAGCGGATCACTCTTCTTGGAGGAGAACCCACGACACAGCCAGCACCCATTACCCTGGACAAGGGCGCGAAGGAGATGCTGGAAAATGATGTGGAGCAGGAGCGAGGGGCTATAGACTTGTACAGGCGGATCATCGACGTGGCAGGGAAAGACAATGATGCTGTAACCAGGGGACTCTTTCAGTCCATCCTAGCCGACGAAGAGAAACATCACCGCGTGTTCTCAGCATTGCTCGCCAGGGGCTGAACCACCACCCTTGATCTGCGCGATGAGGTCTGCCAGATTGGCCGTGTCGTATTGATGGCGGACGGCCGCGGGCCCCGTGTTAGGGTCGCCCGGGCCTTTGGGGCCCCAGCGCACCAAACTAATGCTGCCGTCGGCGATTTCGATCGCCGTGAGGCCATCACTGTAAAGACAACAACCCGTGTTGAAGTAGCAGGGCAGGGGCTCGCCTCCAGGCTCCATGGGCAGAACCGCGCGGCTGTAGAGCCTCTCCCGGATCAATTCCCCGCGCAGGCGAAGGATCTCCATTTGGTGGTCAAGCGGCACATGTCCCTCTTTGAGTGCGGCCATACTCAACGCGCTGAGTTCGGCAATGCGACGATCCAATATCTCGGCGGTTGAGCGAGATGCGAATATCGGTCGGTGGGAGTGGCCGCAGATGACCAGTGCCCGCTGGGTACGAGCCCAGGCATACATCGTGCGCCCAAAATCCCTGGCCAGGCGCGATTTGGTG
>CAYQDH010000745.1:0-2054 GCA_964416075.1 uncultured Anaerolineales bacterium
CGACACGCCGGATTTGGTGGAGGCCAAGAGGCTGTTGGAGGAGCTCGGGGGCTAGCGGCGAGCCCAAAGGGCTCCTCGGTCCGGCGTGTATCGGCAGGGGCATCATTGTTGGCGGGATACCCCCGGCTTGCCGTCCCCCGACTAGGATCGCTCGATGAGCACGGTGGCCACGTACGGCGCGAAGGACTCGGCCACAACCGTGATCCTGAAGCCAGCCTCGGCGTCGATGTACTCGCGAGCGCCCTCCGGGTTCGCAGCGTGGTGCAGGGTAGGCCGCTCATAGGTCACGCCCGACTGCTGGCCCATGGTCTCGCCGGCCTGCGGAGGAAGGAGGTCCACGCGGTAGCCACCCGACCCCGTATCGGGCGCCACGTGGTAGAGCAGGACCCCCGTCTCCGGCGCCCCGTAAAAGGCCTGGCCGTCGCGTGCCTCGATGATGTAGAACGAGCGCGGATCGTCGCTGGTGGGGTCGTCGAGCGCCAGGATGGCATCGCCGATCTTCTGGTTCTCCAGCGCGAGCAGGTCGTACGTTTGGTCCATGGCTGCGGGGGCCAGGTGTAGCCAGCCCGCCGCCTCCTTGGTGAATGAGCTCATGTGCACCGGGAGGGAGCCCTCGGGATAGCCCCAGCGGCTGCCGGTGGACATCAAATCCCAGGGGCCTACCTGGCCCCGCTCCCCCCCGTAACGGTCGACGATGCGCTGGTAGCCCCCTGCGGTGATGTAGTGGCTATGGAGGGTGTGGCCGATCTCGTGCACCCAGCTGCCCACCTGATCCTCCTCGGAGATGACCACCAGGCTATCGGCATGGATGCGCGTGGTGCGATCGGCGCCCTGCACCTCGATGGCGAACTCGGGCGGCTCCGTGTAGGCCGCGGAGAAGAGGCTGCGCGTATCGCCAAAGGGGCTGGGGGTGGCGGGGCAGACCACAATAATCCGCTCGCTGTAGACGGTCTGTGGCAGATGGCTTCCGGCAAAGGCGGCCTGCACCGCCGCCACTGCAAAGTGCTCCTCGTGCCCCGTATAGTCGGCCAGAGTGGGCGCCACGGTATACCAATCTTCGTCGCCCGCGTCGCCGTCAGCGTCCATGAAGGTGGAGACCAGGTCCACGCGCCCGTAGGCGTTGAGGTCGTAGTAGCGATCCACAGATTGGGCCAGGGTGCGGTAGTGGCGCAGCGAGTTACCGCCGGGGGTATCTTCCGTATCGGCCAGGATGACCAAGGTGGCGGGGAACGCGCCCAACGCCTGCTCGGCAGAGCGCCAGAGCGCCTCGGCGACGGCCGACTCGCGCCCCACCCCTGTGCTGTCCTGGGCGCTCAAGATGTAAGGTCCGTGACGCCAGGCGATCAGGCCGCCGGTAGCCCGGGTGCAGGGGGCCGCGACGCCTTGCTCGTTGCGCGGGCAGAAGGGGTCACCGGGACGCACGATGATGGCCTCTCGCCCACGGAACAACCCGCGCAGCATGCCGCGCTCTTCATAGTCATCGAGGAGGGTGCGCTCCCCAGCGATCGGGCTGATGACCGCGGTCAGGTGGCCAACGCCCTCAGGCTTGAGCTCGTAGCAGGGGCCGGGCAGCGCAGAGCAGGGCGAAGGCGTCGCTGGCCAACCGAGGCTCTCGCCCGCCTGGACCAGGATGGTGGCGGCATCGGGCAAGGTAGAGGCCGCAGCGACGGGAACGGTCTGCGCCGAGAGGGAGCACCCCAGGGAAGGGGCTGTGAGGAGGATCGAGGCGCAGAGGCAGAGGATGCGCGGGATGCGGAGCCGATGTAGGGCTCTTGTGCTGAGTAGCTTCCGAAGGGCCATGGCCACCTCCTGGGCGATACGGGGTTTGAGTGAACCAGCTGACCCAGCGTACCGCCCGGGCGGCCCGAGAACGGCTCGACAGCGTCAAGGAAACGTCCCGTCGGTGCGAGAAACGCTAATTGTGAGGGCGGAGGATCGAGCAGGGGAAGGGAAATTTACACCGATGAACACCGATGAGGAAGATAAACACGGATAGGAAAGGCAAGTAACCATCCGCCCATCGGTGTTTATCCTCCCCCTCGGTGTTCATCGGT
>CAYQDH010000746.1:0-2037 GCA_964416075.1 uncultured Anaerolineales bacterium
GCATCCCAGACCAAAGGCAGACGGTTGGCTTGGTCAACGCCTTGACATCACTAGCACGACGCCCAGGTCTTGCAGTCCGGGATTCTGGGTGGCGAGGATGGCGCTATCCAGGGCCAGCAGGAGGGGCGTGGTGTTGTGCTGCCTGAGCGCCTGGCGAATATCGAGGTCCTGCTCGCGAGCCAGGCGTACGGTGTGACCATCGACGATGGCTCCCGCCAGCGTGGGGATCTGTTCCGCCCCAGCCACGTACTGGGAGCCGGGGCCATCGGTGCCGTCGGTATCCACCGCGCCTACGACGATATCTGGACTCCCCGCGATCTGCAGCGCGGCCGCCAGGGCGTATTCCTGGTTTCGCCCGCCGATGCCCATCTCTTGCCCCACCGTCACCAGGAGCTCGCCCGCGGTGAAGAGAGCCACCGGCGGCTCGAAGGGCATCCCCTCTCGCTCGATAGTCCGCGCCACCGTGCCCACAAAAGCGCCGGCCTGGCTCGCTTCGATGCCCAGATTGAGGGCCAGGGTGACAGCGCGGAACCCCAAGGCCTCAGCTCTAGCCTTGGGCGTGGGCCAGTATCCCTGCTCACCGGGCATGACGCCATAGATGCGATAGGACAGCTTTTGGTACTCGTCCGGCTTGACCGTCTCATAGCGAGGGTCCGCTCGCTCCAGGAACGCGCGCACGGCAGCGGGAGCAGCATCCCAAGCGTCCCATTTCTTCAGGTTGGCGATGGCATCGTCAAAGGTCGAGTGGTCGGGCAAGGTGTGGAACCAGGTGTTGCGGTAGATGAGCTCCGCATAGTCTCCGGGGGGTTTGGCCATGATATGGATGGCCCGCGCGGGATGGATGTGGGCGGCGATGCGCCCGCCTTTGAGCGCGTCCAGGTGGTTGCGAATGGGCGAGAGGTCGCTGGTGGGGGCGCCGCGCTCGATCTGCATCAAGTACACGGTGCGCTGTACATCCTCCAGGGTGACGCCCGGCACGGGCATGGTCAGCAAAGAGGAAAAGCCCGAGGCCCCGATGGTAAAGACCAGGTCGTCGGGCGTCAGGTGGCGCGTGAGGGCCAGGATACGCTGGCAGCCGCGTGCGCAATCCTCGTCGGGCACGGGGTGAGCGCCCAGGGTCACCCCGATGCGCCGTAGCACCACATCGCCGCCCTTTTTGTCGATGACGTGGCCGCCGGTCAACCGGTCGCCCAGGGTGTCCTCGATGGCCAGGGCCACGCGCTGCACGCCTTTGCCCGCGCCCAGGACGTAGATGCGCCCCAGCCGATCCAGATCGAAGACTTGCTCGCCCGTGATAGGGGCGCCACGGGGCTCATAGGCGGCGCAGCCGACGACGAGCCTATTGCCCTGCACGCGGACCAACTTAAGCGTGTTGGCATAGGGGTCGGCGGCCGTTAGCCCGGCATCGATGATCTCGAGCACCGCCCGCCGCCCCGGGATGTTACCCTGTCGCAACAACGTGTCGCGGTTCGTAATGCCCACTCAGGCTCCTTTGAACAAGCCCTTGCCCGGCCAAACGGCGGTGGCCCCAAGCTCGTCTTGCAGTGTCTTCATGCGGCGCCAGTCAAAGCCGCGCACCTGTCCGGCACCGAGGGCCAGGGCGAAATCGGCGATGCTATCGCTGTCGCCGCGGCTGCCGCAGGGATGCACGTTATAGCCGTGGCGCAAGCAATAATGCGCCGCATCCAGCGCCTCGGTGACGGTGCCCACCTGGGTGATCTTGAGCACCATGGAGTTGGCCGCGCCGGCCTCCATGCAGAGCTTGACGCGCTCGATGTTGGTGGTAAAGAGGTCGTCGCCCACCACCTCGATCCCCAGCTCGCGGGTCAAAATGGCGTGCCCCTCGAGGTCATCCTCGTGCAAAGGATCCTCCAGCGAGATCAAGGGATAGTTACTCACAAACTCTTTGTACAGGGCGATCATCTGGTCGCGTGTCTTTTCGCCAGCGGAATAGATGCCCACGTAACGGTCGATATCCGCTTCATAGTAGCAGCCCGCCGCGGCATCGTAATAGATGCCGATCTTGCCTTCGCCCCC
>CAYQDH010000747.1:0-2028 GCA_964416075.1 uncultured Anaerolineales bacterium
GGCATTGGGCATAGGCCTGCCAAAAAAACACCGCATGTCTCGCTTGGTTACGTCTTGGCTGTGCTCGAATCCAGCGTTCAGCCAAGTCCTGGTTTCCAGGGTGACGGACACCGCTCGTGCTGGCCGGCCTCATGGCCGATCCTGCGGTGTGCGGCCGTCACACCAAGATCTACGTTGGGTGAGCCACACCGCAAAGATATTGTAGCGCACAATATGACTGCGTGTCGAATCCTACACTCGATGCACGGGTAAACATCCTGCGCTCTCGTTGGTGCCAATCCGGCGAGAGGGAGCCCCGTTGCGGGCCACGAAACAAAAACGCTCCCGGTTACCACCGGGAGCGTCTTCGCTTGCCAAGGGGCGCACCTTAGCGGCGCCGTGCCAGGCCAGTGATGCCGAGGAAAAGGATGGCCCCAACCACGGCTACCACAAAGCTGCGCAGGTTCCATCCAAAATCAAAATCGCCGGGCCTGAGAAACTCGATCAAAAAGCCGCCGATCAAGGCGCCCACGACACCCACGATGATATTCATGATGCATCCCTGCCGCGCATTGTTGCCCATGACGATGCTGGCTACCCACCCTGCCAAAGCGCCAAATATTACCCACGAAATTAGCCCCATTGTGCTCCCTCCATTGCTATCCGTTTTTCCTCCGCATTATGCGACAGCGGAGCGTCCATGTTCTTCTGGTGTTCGATGCGTGCAGCGCATAGCCATACTCTGCGTATTCTACGTAACCGATGGGGTATCGGTTGCATGGGCGCTTGGCTTGACGGCCAAGCTGTCCTAGCCAGGGCTAGGTCGATGCTCGGTCATCGCTTGGGTGGACAGACCTCGATAGTCGCGTTAAGATGAGCGTACTCACGGCGGTATAGTGTTCAACATGACAGGGGGGAGGGTTGGACGATGACGAATCTCGGCAGTCGAGAGCAGTTCGAAAGTCTCTTTGCCTCGATGGCCTCCTATCTCCAGGCCGATGTAAAGTTCCGCAACAAGGTTGCCCAGGCCGATATATCATTGGGTTTTCTGGTTCCGGAACTGGATGGCGACGTGGCGCTGCGGTTCCATCGTGGCGAAATCACTGCCGTTCCTGGTGGCTCAGAGGAGGCCAGGGTGGCCATCAGGATGAACGCCGAGACGATGATGAAGACCCTGTCGGGGCAACATGACCCCGAATCGGCCTACATGTATGGATCGCTATCGATAGTGCGTGGCAGCGAGTACGATGCCGAAGGCCTGCTCATCTACTGGCACGACCTCGTGGCCGCCTACAAGGCCGTGAGCGGCGCGTGACGGTTAGCACGGAGGTACGTCGCCGAGGCCATCCGTAATGCAGTGAGAGCGATTCATAGCCTATGTCGTGACACCAGGCAACCCGAAGCCGCAGCACCTGCGCCTGGCCGGTTTCGGCGCCTATGGGGTGGCGGTGGGGGCCAGGATCGCTCCATGCGTTTCCGTCTCGGCGACTGTGGGCGTCGGCTGCACCGGGGGCGTGTCCAATAGACGCTCCAACTGCGAGCCCGTGTAGGCGGGAACCATAAAGACCGATGGCTGGTCGTCGACCTGCGCATAGTAGCTCGATTGCCCCGGGTTCATCTCACCAAGCCTGACCGTATGGCTCGTGCCGTTCGCAAGCTCGATCGTTACCGTGATGACGGCAGGCTCGAGGCCGTAATCGACAAGAGAGAGCGTCCCGGTGATCTCGCGACTGGGCTGCAGGAAGGCGAGGGATTCGAGCGTATAGTCGACCTCGTCCTGGTCCGCGGTTTCGATCAGTGGCGCGGTCAACTGCCACTGGCCATCGGCCCCTCGGACCAGTTCGGTACGCTGGCTGCTTTCCGGTCGTGCGAGCTGCAATTTCTGGACCTCGTCCGTCTCAAAGTACAGGATGACCGGTAACTCGGTAGGTAACGGCGTGGCCTGGCGCTCGTCGGTAGTGGGCTGCTTGCGCTCCACCAACAGCACAAAAACCAGCAGCGCGGCAGCGATGGCCACCAGGATGAGCGTATTGCGGAACTTCATGCTAG
>CAYQDH010000748.1:0-2022 GCA_964416075.1 uncultured Anaerolineales bacterium
TATTGAGGATGGCCCGCAGCCCCGCGCGTCGGGCGATAACCTCCATCTCTTGCCGTACGGGGTTCTCCAGCGCGCCGAGGAGGCTTGACTCGCGCCGCACCGAGAGCAGATGCACCTCTCCTGTGGTGCGTTCGCCACAGACCCCCGGTTGGATGATCTTGGCTCCGCCCGCAAAGCCGGCGATATGATGGGGCACGATGCTGCCCACTCCCAGCACCAGGTCGGCATCGAGCAGCCGGCGATTGATCTGCACGGACACCCCCGATGGTGTGGTGCCCAAATCCACGAGAGCATGATGGTCAAACGCCTCGTGATTGATGACGGGGACGCGACGGGTTACCTCCGGTCCGAACTTGCTCTCTATCTCGGCTTCGGTCATCGGGCGGTGCGTGCCGAGGGCCACCAGGACCTCGATGGCCTCGTCGGGCACGCCGGCCGCGTTGAGCGCCTCCAGGAGGAGAGGGATGATCATGTCGGTGGGCGTTAGGCGCGTGATGTCGTCGGCGACGATGACGGTGCGCCGGCCACTGCCGCGCCGGCCAACGTCGCGCGCCAGGTCGACCAGGGTCGGCGCCGCGAGGGGCGCGGCCAGGGCGCGAACGGTCTCCCGCGCAGCATCTTCAACAAGGGGCGCCGCGTGAGGGGCAAAGGATCCGATCAGGTTCGCCGTGGGCACGCGGAAGGTGATGGTGTCACGGCCGTAGGGCATCTGGAGTTCGGTCAAGGGTTCGATTTCAGGCTCCAAGGGCGGGATTGGCCTCTAATATAACATCGGCCATAGGATAGCGCCAAAAGAGAAGAGCGAACAACCCGCAGGGTCGTGGCACGGAGCTGTCATCCTGAGGACCGTACTCGGCCCGAAGGCTCTCCGTCTGCATGGTAGAGATCCTTCGGTCGCAGAGTGCGCTCCCTGCTAAGAAACCTCAGGGTCTACTAGAGTTAGCGGAGATCCTTCCCTTCGGTCAGGATGACAGACTCGCTTGGCCGGGTTTCTTTGTGTTCGAACGGCGCCCCGCGCCGCGGAAATACTCAGGATGACAGATGCGGCGACTTTTGCGCAGCCCTACAGGGATGCCGTTACCTCTTGACCTCACTACATAGCTAGGCTAGACTCCCGGCGTATCCTGCGGACTAGCTCGTTTCCCATAGATTGGAGGGACCGTATAGCATGCCTGTTCCCGCTCGTACGCTGGCCCTGGGTAACAAGCCGAAACCTTATGTGATGGCTCATCGCGGAAACCAGGTGGCCTGTCCTGAGAATACGCTGGCGGCTTTCCGGCGCGCTCTCAGCGAGGGGGCCGATATCTTGGAGACGGATCTGCACCTGACCGCCGATGGGGTTTTCGTGTGCATCCATGATGGCACGGTGGACCGCACAACCGATGGCCACGGCCCTGTGGCGCAGATGCCCCTGGCCCAAGTGAAGGCCCTTGGCGCCACGGGGGGGCATCCGGACGAGGCGGTGGAGCGAGTGCCCACCCTGGCCGAGGTGGCCGCGATCCTGCCGCCCGATGTGGCGCTGGCGCTGGAGCTCAAGACCGATCGCTTCCTGGAGCCGGAGGTGTGCGCGCAGCTGGCGGCGGAACTGGCTGGCGAAGGGGTGCGCGAGCGCACGGTGGCCCTCTCCTTCTCCATGGGGCGACTCTGCGCGTTACAGGCGGCGGCTCCGGATATTCCAATCGGCTTGATCACTATTTCCAAGGCCTGGCCCGTGGCGGGGGTGCAGCTCTTGGGCCCGCTATGGCCTTTTATCCTGCTGAACCCCCTGTATGTATGGTGGGCGCACCGCAAGGGCCAGGTGGTCTGTCCGCTGGACCCCACGCCCGACCGGCGGTTGTGGCTGTATCGCTTGCTGCGTTGCGATGCGGTGCTGACGAATGATCCGGGGGCTACACGGAGGGCGCTTGGCTGACCTATGCTCTCAGTGGTCGGTCGAGACTGAGGCCTCTACAAGGCGGCACTGACTGTAGGCAGGGCTTTGTCAAAGTTGTTTACGCTGTCACCCTGAGTGCAAACGAAGGG
>CAYQDH010000749.1:0-2021 GCA_964416075.1 uncultured Anaerolineales bacterium
TAGTCGTAATCCAGGTCACGGCGCACCTGCGTGGCCTGGCTCCGCAGCGCCTCGGTCACATCCTGCACCGCCTGCCGCTCCTCCACCGGCCCGCTGACGGTGAAGATATCCGCCTGCTGTGTGATGGTCGCGACCCGAGCGGTGGTTTCCGGTGCAGCCTGCGTGGCAGGCCCAAGTGTCATCTGCCCCACCCCACAACCAGATACACCCACAGCGACAGCCACACCGAGCAGCACGCCGACGAATACCCCCACGCTGACGCCAACGCTTACGGCCACCTCCACCGCTACGCCGACCGAGACCGCCACACCCTCCCCCTCGCCCACGGACACACCACTGGAGGAGGGTACGGCTATCCCCTCGCCTACGGGGACACCCTCGAGCGCAGGTACTGTTGTCCCCGTTAGCGACGCCCCTAACTTGGTGTCACCTACTCCCGGCGAGACCACCACGTGGTCCGGCCCGCCAGCGACAGAAACAGGCGCCCCCTCGTCGGGCACAGGCGCCCTCTAGACCAGGTACTTGACAAACCAGGCCAGCATCCTGGCCCAGGCGTCGGTAGCTGCCGCCGGGTCATAGCGCGTTCCCGTGTCGTTGAAAAACGCATGCTGGGCGTTAGGGTAGATGATCTTCTCGAATGTTTTGTTGTTCTGTTTCATGGCCTCTTCGATGGCTGCTGCCCCTGAGGTGATCCGTGTATCGGCCTCGCCATAGATGGCCAACACGGCGGCCTGGATCTTGGGCACATCTTCGAGCGGCGGATTGGGCCCATAGAACGGCACAGCAGCCTTGATCTCCGGAATCTGGGTGGCGCAGCGCCAGGTGACGCCCCCGCCGAAGCAAAACCCCGTCATGCCGATGCGATCCCCAGCCACGTAAGGCTGTTGCTGAAGGTAGGCCAATCCATCGCGGAAATCCTGCACGATTTGCTCCGGCGGCAGGCCGCTCAAGAGGCTGGGAATCTGGGCTGGGTCAGCGATCTTGTCGATGCCGCCCTCGCGAGAGAGCAGGTCGACCGCCAGCGCCACATAGCCGGCCTTGCCAAAGCGCCGGGGAAGCTCCTTGAAATGGTCCGTCAGCCCGCGGTTCTCGTGGCAGATCAGTACGCCCGGGAATGGGCCCTCGCCCTTGGGGCGCGCCAGGTAGGCCTTGACGGTGGCCCCCTGGCCGGGGAACTCGACCGGCCCGCCTTCGACCGCGGGGTCATCGGCTGGGACCGTCCCAGCGGGGGCAGCCGCCGCAGGCGAGGGCCCCGTGGTAGGCGATGCGCTGGCAGCGGTCGCCGAGGGGACGGTGGTAGAGACTGGTGCTTGGGTTGGCGGCGCTGCTTGTTCGGTGGGTGCGAGAACCGGCGTAGCCGAGGAGGCGCAGGCTGCCAACAGGCTTTCGGCCACCACAACGCTGCCCACCGCTCCGGCGATGCGCTTGAGCGCCTCGCGACGCGAGAATAGCCCCTTGTTATAGTCCTCCAAAGACTCCTCCGTGAGGTAGCGCGGCAGTCCTTCATCCCGCGCCCCAGCGACTTGGCTGTTTGCCAGATGGGACATGGATCTCCTTTCTACACCGAGCTTGTGCGCCGCAGTAACCCGTTGTTCACCGCCGCGAGTTGGCGCTGAAAACAAAACGCGCCCACCACACGCAATGAAATGACGTGGCGGGCAAGCGTAGTCTGGTTAGATTATAGTCGCAAAGCACCTCATGGCAACACCGTCAAGGCGCCGGAACGCGTTCGCCTCTGTGACCGTTCGCCCCTCTGCTGCGTTAATACAAGTGAGAGTCAATGATGCGAAAGGATGAGGCAGCTGCGCAGCATATAAGGAGGCTATGGCACGATCGGATAAATCGATCCATCGATACTAGATTCAAATCAGCCGTGATCACAAAGGAGAACCTCATGAAAAAGTTCAAGATGGCATTGGCAGTGCTTGTGACGGTGATGGTTTTGGTGGGGCTGGTGGCAGGAGCGACCCTGGCCCAGGGCGGCATCGAGACCCAGGCGCAAGACCAGATCAAGGCGCAGG
>CAYQDH010000750.1:0-2015 GCA_964416075.1 uncultured Anaerolineales bacterium
CGTTATACATGGTTGATCATCCTCCTTATGCGCCCGCGCCACGCTGCATGACGGCGCAGTCGTTCGTGCTGGCCACCACCCCCGCCTTGGGGAACGAGGCGATGTCGGCGTCGTCCCAGGCCACGACGTAGCCAAACAGCGGGTTGGCCGCGCCCAGGACATCCAGCGGCGAGGTGCTCAGGTACACCCCGGCCGGCATGGTGGCCGAGCGGTCGTAGTAGATCGGGTCGCCGATGTTGATGGCGCCCCAGGTGGCCTCGGCGCCCACGTTGTAGGTCAGCACATTGCGCACGGCCTGGCGGTAGACCATCGAACAGGTAAAGTCGATCACCGCGATACTGGCGACGGCATCGACGGTCAGGATGGTGCCGCAAAGCTGCGTCCCTGGCGTCACGCTCAAGACGGCCGCTGGATTGCTGGGCGTGGGCGTGGCATCTTCCAGCCGAGCGTAGGGGATATCCCAGTGCCGCACGGCCCCCTCGCTCGAAACCTCATAGTCATGGTAGATTGCCTCAGTCATGGTTACTTAGCCTCCTTTACAGGCTGCCGAACGGGGCCGAAGCCCCACCGGCGGTTGACCTCGCGCTGTCTCTGCTCCACCTCGGCCAGCGTGACGGGCTTCGGTTTGTCCGCTTCTCCCAGGCCGGTGACCTTGCCCGCCCCGGTCACCCGCTTGAGATAGTCGACCTCTTCGGCGACCGCGGCCCGCAGGGCATCGGCGCTGGCGTAGGCGCCCTTGGCCAGATGCTCCTTGATGGCCTCGTTCGCCTGCACCTCGGCCAATACCTGCCGCACCTCCGCTTCGGATAGGGTCGCACCGGACCCCTGCTCTTGTACCGGCTCAGGCTCAGCCGGTTCCTGCTGCAACGCGCCCTCTTCGGCCATACCATTACCTCCCTCGTCAGAATCCGGCTCGGCCTGAGCTTCGCTCATGATAGCCAGGGCCTGGCCCCCGGCGCCGGCCCGCGTCACCCAATCGACGCTTTGCGCATCGGTGATCGCCTCGACGATGCGCGCCGCGCGGCCCTCCACCTGCCCCGGCTTGACGTTGCCCGTGGCCAGGATGGAGCAGGCCATCTTGTCCAGCATCTGCTCCTTGGCCAGGTTGCGCACCCGCTGGGCAAAGCCGGGATCGTGCACCACCACCTCGGCGATCGGCGCGCCGCTGTCGCTGAAACCGACGATGCGTCGCACTGTCGAAACCCAGGTACGCGTCGATTTTTCCTTGGGGTCATGATCCGTCTCGTACATCTTGGCCCCGGCGAAGATCTGGGCGTCTCGTTTGAGGATCGCCGCCGGGTAGTAGTGGCCATCGCGCTTGTTGCCAAAGCCCGGCTCGATCAGCTTGACCCGAAGGGTCAAGGGGCCCTGACCATCGCTTGGCGCACTGCCCTCGCTGAGCAGTTCTATCCCCTCGGCGGATTCCCCCAGCGCTTCCGAAACGCCGGCCTCGGTCATCGGGGCCGCTGGCTCTGGCGCTGTGACTGCTTCGGCAGCGCCCTTCTGCATCTGCGCCTTGACCCAGTCAAGCACCTGGGCTATGTCCTGCTGAAACTTGGCGATCTGCGCCTCCATCAAGGGCATGGGATCGACTCCTGGCCCTGGCCCTGGTTCTGCCTCTTCCTCCTCTTCATCCTCTGTCCCGTCAGCCCCCAGGTCGGCCCAGGTGCGCCGCAGGGCGCTGCGCACGTCCTCCAGTTCCTTGCGCACCGCCGCCGGCAGCGCTTTGTCGGCCAGTATCGCCGCCATGTCCCTGGCCAGCGCTTGGCATCGGGCCTTGAGGGTCGCTGCCTCGGCCAGAGCCTCGGCAGCGGACTCCGCGGCAATCACCACGCCATTGGCTTGGGCGAAGGCGGCGGCTTCGCACTCTTCGCTGCCCCCCTCTTCCTTGCAGCGCTCGAAAGCACTGTTCCACACTTTGACCCATTCAGCCCGCTTGGCCTCCGGAAGCTTCCGGACATTGTCGGGCAGGCTCTCGTCGTTCTCATCTTTGTATGGCATAGGGTCCTCCTCTA
>CAYQDH010000751.1:0-2010 GCA_964416075.1 uncultured Anaerolineales bacterium
GAAACGGGCGCCGGGGGCCTCGGCCAGGATGGCCTCTCGCAGGGGATCCACGAAATGGGGCGCCATCTGCTTGAACATAGAACCCGACAACACCACCTCGAACGCCATCCCCCGCACCCCGATCTGGCGGATGATGCCCACGGTGGTCAGGCCCAGGTCGCGGCCCGAGCGGTTGAGCAGCTCGATGGCTACCTGGTCCCCCTCCATAGCCGCGCCGATGATCTGCGTGGCGAAACTGGGGGGCACGATGATATCGTCCCGGGCCACGCGGCTGATCATATGCAGCATGTCCGTGGAAGCGGTCTCGGCCATCATCAGCTCGGTGATGCGGGTGTGCGGTCCACGGTGGGTGTACTCGTAGGCCACCTCCTGGATGGCCAAGAAGACCAGCTCCATGGACCCGCCCAGCTCGCCGCAACCCACGCTGCCGCCCGTGCTACGGGCATAGCCGCCCTGGGCATTCATTCCCGAGACGATGTTGCCCGTGCCCGCGGAGACGGCCACCCCCCACCCCTCGCGACAGCCCGCGGCCAGGGGCAGGTCGCCATCGTTGTGGATCGATAGCGGACAGGCCAGGCCCACCCGGCCGAGGGCCTCGATGGTGGGCGGCAGGTCTTGGGGCCAGTCGTAGCCGGATACGCCGAATCCCGCTCCCGCCACGTCGGCGCGCGTGGCGCCGGCCAGGCCCAACACCTCGTCCAGGCTGGCGTTGACCACAGCGGTGCAGGCTTGATAACCCACGGTGTAGGTAGCGCCGGGCCCTTGGGTGACTAGGCCCAGCACGTTGCCGGCGCCGTCCACGGCCAGGGTCTGCGTCTTGGTGGCGCCGATGTCGACGCCGATGAATAGCTTCATGGGTGCACTCCTTCGTTGGTCGGTGGAGTAGCCCGCATCATAGGCGAGATCGCGGGGATGTCAATCGAGGAGGAGGGGCGGAGGGGGACTCAACACGGAGGGCACGGAGGTCTGCACGGAGGCCACGGAGAAGAAAGAAGAAGGAGAGGAAGATCAATCATCTTTTTTCCCCTTTTCTCTTCTTCTCCGTGGTCTCTGTGAATCCTCCGTGCTCTCCGTGTTGACTCTTCCTCTTAGGGCGACAGGCGGCCCATGTCGCGGGGGAAGAGGGTCACCAGGCGCAGGTTGGGCAGGCCCAGCAGCTGCATGAGCAGGCGCTCCAGGCCAATGGCAAAGCCACCGTGGGGGGGCATGCCATAGCGAAACGCCTCCAGGTAGGTCTCAAAGGGCTCGATGGGCAGCCCAGCCGCCGCGAGGGCCGCCAGGTAATCCTGGTAGCGATGCAGCCGCTGCCCCCCGGTGACCAATTCGGTGCCCCGGAAGAGCAGGTCGAACGAGTTCGAGTATTCGGGCCGGTCGGGATCGGGATGGGTGTAGAAAGGGCGCTTGCGCATGGGGTAGCCGGTGACAAAGAGAAAATCGCTATCCCATGTCTCGCGCGCCCATTGGCCCAGCCAGCGCTCATGCTGGGGGGCCAGGTCCGGCTCGCCGCGCGCATCCTCGCCGTGTCGCTTCAGGATCAGCTCTTGGGCATCCGAGAAATGGATGTGCGGGATCTCGGCGGGCACTGCCGGCACGCGAGCTTGCAGCAGGCGCAGCTCCGGCGCATAGCGCTCTTCGAGGGTGGCGAGGATACCGGCGATCGTATCGCGCAACATGGCCATCACGGTGAAATGATCGTGGATGAAGCCCATCTCCATGTCCAGGCTGACGTACTCGTTGACATGACGGGCGGTATCGTGAGGCTCCGCGCGAAACACCGGGCCCACTTCATACACCCGCTCAAAGACCCCCACCATGATCTGCTTGTAGAACTGGGGGCTCTGGGCCAGGAAGGCCGCCTGCCCGAAATAGTCGATGCGAAAGACATTGGCGCCGCTTTCGGTGGCCGAGGCGACCATCTTGGGGCTCTGAATCTCGGTGAAACCGCGCGCATCCAGCGTCCTTCGGAAGCCGGACATCACGCCGGCGGAGAGGCGAAAGATAGCCCGGCGC
>CAYQDH010000752.1:0-2010 GCA_964416075.1 uncultured Anaerolineales bacterium
ATCTGTCGCAAATCGAGGCCCAACGATTGCCGTTGGTAAGAGACAAGGTCGATCTCGAACAGGACGTGGTAAGGAAAACTGTCGATATCGTTCAGCCCCTGGCGGAACGCAAGGGGCTATACCTCAAGCTGGAATTGGCCGGATCGTTACCCTGGGTGCTCGCCGATAAGGTGAGGCTGCGCCAGGCGCTACTAAACCTGCTGACGAACGCCGTACGTTTCACAGAGCGCGGCGGGATTGCCGTGTGCACCTCTCGAGATGGCGATCGCTTGGTCGTTAGCGTTCAAGATACCGGCCCAGGGATTGCGCCCGAGGAGATGCCCAGGCTCTTCCAAGAGTTCAGTATGGTAGGCACGGCTGATAGGGGCGAAATCGGGGGTAGTGGTCTCGGACTGTCCATTAGCAAGCACCTCATCGAATTGCATGGCGGCCAGATTTGGCTGGAGAGCCAGCCCGCTCGGGGGACGACTTTTCATTTCTCTGTGCCTCTGCCCGGCACCGAGCCGAGCTCCCTGGCTAATGTGCGCACGGAAGAAACCTCAAGGCGTCCATACGTCGACCGCAGTTGCCTGGTCATCCACAATGATCCCACGATGGTGACACTGTTGGCGCGCTACATCGAAGGGTACCACGTCGTGGGCTTGCCTGACCAAGAGGCGGCGATGGCTATGGTGGATGAATTGCATCCTAGGGCTATCGTGACGACCCCGGAAATTGGCCCGAGTCTCGCAGCAGAGTTCTTGAATACCCCCTTCGATGTCCCGATCATCACCTGTCGGCTGCCCCGTTCGTACGAGCAGAACCCACAAGAAGGCGTGATCAGCTACCTGGTCAAGCCTGTGTCTTCCGAAATGCTGGGGGCGGCGATAAAGCGGGTCGAGCGTGATGGTGAGACCACGATCCTTCTCGTCGACGACGATCCGGATGCCGTGCGCCTGCTGGAGCTCCTGCTCACGACGCTGCCCCGCGCCTATAGCATCGTCAAGGCATATGATGGGCAACAGGCACTCGAGGTGATGGAAACACTGGTGCCCGACATCGTCTTCATGGACCTGGTGATGCCCGAAATGGACGGCGAACAGACGATCGCCAGCATGCGCGCTTGCGAACGACTGCGCAATGTGCCCATTGTGATCATCTCGGCGCATGATCGGGTCGAAGGACGAGCTACCTTGGGAACGCCAATCAGCGTGCACTGCCGGGAAGCTGTGGGGATTGCGCAAGGGGCGCGCTGTCTCCGGGCGCTCCTTGATGCCTTCAACCCGTGCTATCTGCCGGAGCCAGGAGGGATTGTACCGTCTGCAGGAGAGTCCGCTGGTCGATCGGCTTCTGAAGCACCTGGGCTGCACCCAACACCAACCCGAGCTGGGGTTGGCTAAGCACGGAGCAAATGACCACGGGGATTCGGGCCGTCTCAGGCATCGTCTTCAGGCGCTGAAGGATGTCCCAGCCATCCTGTTGGGGCATCAGGACATCCAGAAGGATGAGGTCTGGCGTAGCATCCGCCAGAACGGCCCGCTCTTCATCGCTATTGTGGGCCACGCGCAGGATATAGTCCTGGCCCTGAAGATGACGCTGATACAGAGCCAGTGCGTCAGCGCGATCGTCGATGATCAAGATTGTCTTCTGTCGGGCCACAGGCACTGTGAACAGAATCGTGACTGCGCCCAATCGATCTTCCTCTGTCCAGAGTCGTCCGCCGTGGACCTTGAGCAGCCCCTGGCTCACGGCAAGGCCAGTCAACTGTTCTAGGCTGCTTTCCACCCCCGCAGGTCGTGCCAGGTTATAAAGCCGCCAGACCGTCATCTCCTCGCCTACGCTGACCGAAAGGCTTAACTGGTGATTCGTGGCTAGATCGACGGCTTCAGTGAGCACGTTCAGGAGGATCTGGCGCAAAATGGCTGGGTCACCGAGGATGCTAGGAAGAGATGAGGGCGCTTCGATGTCCAGTTCTATCCCCTGGTGTGCCGCGAGGGGTTGGATCATCTCTTTCGCTCCCTCTAGCACGGC
>CAYQDH010000753.1:0-1558 GCA_964416075.1 uncultured Anaerolineales bacterium
CGCCCGATCATCTGCTCCAGCTTGATGCGCGACTGCACCGGCTTCATAAAGACCAGGTTGACCACTTCGGGCGCGTCGATCCCCGTCTCTAGCAAATCCACGGTGATGGCGATGCGCGGCTGGTCTTTCTTCTTGAAATCGTCGATCAGTCGGCCCTTGAAATCCGATTTGTAGGTGATCACCCGCAACAACTCGGGGAACTGGGGGTACATCTCTTCAAAGCACTCGGCCAGGCGCAGGGCATGCTCCTGGGTCATGGCAAAGACGATCGTCTTGCCCGGGAGTTGGCCCGAACGATCTTTGATGCACTGCTCCCAGATCTCTTCCCACTGCTTGCGCAGCGTGTCGCGGTTGCTGACCGTCTTTTCCAGGTCGGTGCCGGAATAGTCCAGGTTGTCGGGGTCGATGCCCTGCTCGATGAGGATATTGCGCGCTTCCTCGCCCAGGTCCACGCCTCGGATGCCCGCGCGCTGGAATCGCGTCTTAGCCAGGTAGAGGCTATAGTCGACCAGGTAGCCCTCTTTGACGGCCTGCTTGTAGCTGTAAAGGAAGGTGGGCCGGCGGCCCTCGCAGCCGAACTCGCTAAAGGTGTTGCGGTCGATGAACTCGGCGGGGGTGGCCGTCAGGCCCACCATGCGAGCATCGAAATAGAGCAGCACCTCGTTCCACTTGTTAAAGATGGAGCGGTGCACCTCGTCGAAGATGATCAGGTCGAAAAAGCCGGGGGTAAAGTGCTCGTAACAGTTGCTCAGCGTCTGCAGGGTGGCCACGTAGAGCCGAACGGTCTTGTCGATGTGGTGCGAGTAGATGCGCGTGCACGGCTCGCTGGGCAAGTGGGCCCTAAACCCATCGTCCAGGGCCTGTTGCACCAGGGCGTCGCGGTCGGCCACAAAGAGGATGCGCCGCGCCTGGTTGGCTCGCAGGAAAACATCGGCCAGGGACATGGCCACGCGCGTCTTGCCCGTGCCCGTCGCCATCACCACCAACGCCCGGCGGCGTCCACCCTCGAACGTCTCGCACACCCGGCGGATGGCCTCTTGCTGATAGGCCCGGTCGGTGATCTGGGTGTTGACCAGGATGGAGGTCAACGGAGCGCGGTTCTGGCGAAGGTAGAGCAGGTTCTCCAGGTCGTCGGGCGAGAAAAAGCCCTGCACCTCGCGCTTGGCCGCCTGCCCCGCATCGAGAAAGTAGGTGCTGTAGCCATTGGTCATAAAGGCAAAGGGGCGAAAGCTCTGCCGCCGGGCGATCTGCTCGACGTAGAACTCGGCTTGCGCCTGGGCCAGCCGAGGATCGACGCTCGTGCGCTTGGCCTCCACCACGGCGATGATCTCGCCATTAGGGCGATAGAGAGCATAATCACTGACGCCGATAGGAAGCTGTCCATAGGGCACGCCACCGGATTGACCGATGATGTGGCGCAGTTTGGCTTCTAGCTTGTGCCAGGCGGCAGGTTCGATCCCATCGACAGGGATCTCCTGGCCCACCAAGTTAGGATTGTTGACGTCCCAGCCGGCTTGCATCAGGGCGGGGTCGATCAACTCTTTGCGGGTTCTGGCTT
>CAYQDH010000753.1:1568-2004 GCA_964416075.1 uncultured Anaerolineales bacterium
ATCTCGCCATTAGGGCGATAGAGGGCATAGTCGCTGACCCCTACGGGGAGCTGTCCATAGGGCACACCACCCGAATCGGCGATACGCCGCAATCTGGCCTCCAGCGCGCGCCAGGCGGCGGGGTCGAATCCATCGACAGGGATCTCCTGGCCCACCAGGTTGAGGTCGTTCACATCCCAGCCTGCTCGCTTCAGGGCAGGGTCGATCAGTTCTTTGCGGGTTTTGGCTTCGGTGGGTTGAGGCAACGGTGACCTCCCGCGATAGCACGATCTGGAACTCTGGCGCCACACAAAGCGGGATCGGGATGCGCCAGGGTCGGGGAGCTCCAGGACACCCGAACCTGAATGCGCGAGCATGTTCAAGACGATCTTGGGAGCAAGTATAACACAAAAAAGCGATCAGGGCTATATTCCGTGTCGCCACAGGCCCAGCAACA
>CAYQDH010000754.1:0-1995 GCA_964416075.1 uncultured Anaerolineales bacterium
GTGCTATACGAGATCCCGCTGTGGCGGCCTATCGGCGACGCCAACGGCCCCAAAGGGCAGACGCACATGGCCTCCCTCGCTGTGTTCATCGACACCGATGAGGGCGTGAGCGGTGTGTCCGTGGGGGGCGGTGGGTCGGCGGGCCAGATTCGCTCCATGGTCCAGAACCTGCTGGTGGGCCGCGACCCGCGCGGGGTGCGAGGACTATGGAAGCGCATGGTCGATGCGGTATTCAAGGGCGGCAACCGTGGCGCGGCGGGCGACGCCCTGAACGCCATCGACGTAGCCCTGTGGGACCTGAAGGCCAAGCTCAACAACGAGCCGCTGTGGAAGACCCTGGGCGCTTCCACGCGCTGCGTCAAGGCCTACGCCAGCGGGCTGGACATGCCCCTCTCCGACGACGAGCTGCGCACGTATTATGAGGGGATGGCGCGGATGGGTATCTCTGGCGGCAAGCTCAAGGTGGGGCTGGACCAGGAGGCGGACCTGCGCCGCGTGGGGATCATGAAAGAGGCCCTGGCCACCTCGGGCAAGCAGCCCGTGCTGACGATCGACTCGAACGAGTATTGGTCGCCCAAGCAGGCCATACGTTACATCCAGCGCATCGAGCGGGATTACGACCTGACATGGGTCGAGGAGCCGGCGCGGCGATGGGACTATCGCGGCCTGCGCAAGGTATCCGAGGCCGTGCGGGCAGCCGTGGCCACCGGCGAGAACCTGGACGACATCAGCGATTTTACCCCGCTGATCCACAATGGGGCGGTGGACGTCGTTGAGGTTGGGCAGGGCACCTCGGGGATCACAGGCTCGATGATGATCGCCGAGCTGGCATATGCTTACGACCTGCCCGTGGCCTTGATGAATTGCCCGGCCAACTATACGGCACACCTGGCGGCCGCGCTGCCCAACCACCTGATGATGGAAGTGCTCGAAGTGGGCCGCCACCAGCTGATGCACGTCGACAACCATATCGAGGACGGCTGGATCACCCTGGGGGACGAGCCGGGCCTGGGCATCACCTTCGATGAGGACAAGCTCGCGGCGGCCACCGTCGATGCCCCCTCGCCGCAGGCTAGCGTGGGCTTGTGGGGTCGCCGTCGGGGGGCCGCCCTCTACCCGGTAGCGCCGGGCGAGCCTCAAGAGGTGGGAGAAGAGTAACCCAGAATCAATGGTCGCCAAGTCGGAACGAGCTTTCCGACTTGGCGTAAGGTACCTTTGGGCTATAATAGATGGCTAAAGGTGTCCTGGGTGGGACACCTTTAGCATGGTAACAACCAGGAGGTCGTCCGTGCAACCTTGGCAACCAAATCCTGTCCTGATTCAGCTTGGCCCCATCTCCATCTACTGGTATGGCGTGCTCATCGTGGCTGGCGCCATGCTGGCGGCCCACATTGCCAGCAAGCTATCGAGCGACAACGGGCATGACCCGGAGATCGCCTGGAACCTGCTGCTTATCGTCCTGATCACGGGCGTCATCGGGGCACGCGTCTATCACGTCGTCGATGAATGGGCTTACTATCGCCTACATCCCGGCGAGATATTTGGCCTGCAGATGAGCGGGTTTGGCATCTATGGCGCCGTATTGGGCGGCGCAATCGGCCTTTGGGGGTTTGCCAAGTACCACAAGCTACGCTTTCTGGAATGGATGGATTATGTTGCGCCAGGCCTTATCCTGGCTCAGGCGATCGGTCGCTGGGGCAACTTTGTCAACCAAGAGCTCTATGGATATCCCACCGATCTTCCCTGGGGTATCTACATCGCCCCGGAGCATCGACTGCCCGGGATCAACAATATAGCGATAATGCTCAAAGAGTTCCTGCTCCTGGCCTTCCTGATCAGGTTCGGCATATTTTTCCTGTTCCTGGTTATCAGAGAATTCCACTTCAGTCATCCAGGGGTTCAGTTAACTTTTATAACTCGCAGGAGCGACAGGGGCCGGCCATCCCTTGCCTTCACCATGATCATGTAGTTCCCGGCGGCCAGCCGGCTCAGATC
>CAYQDH010000755.1:0-1990 GCA_964416075.1 uncultured Anaerolineales bacterium
GCTATGACGACTGATACGGTCACTGATACCAATCTCGCGCCCAATTGGCGCCACGTAGGCGCCTTTCTCGGCCTCACTTTCGGCTTGACCTGGCTCCTCAACCTGGCCATCTACCTTCGCGGCGGTCTCGCCACCCCGGGGATGCTCACCCTCTTGCAGCTACAGATGCTATTCCCGGCGTTCAGCGCGGTCGTGCTGAGTCTGTTCTTCTTCCCAGAGAGCTCCCTTCATCGCAGGCGTCCGCCGGCAAGGGGGCGGTGGTTCTACTACTATTACCTAATGTTTACGGTCATTTATGCTGCCGGCGCCCTGATGGTCTGGCTTTTCCCGGAATCAGGCACGATGACGCTCGTCGCTGCCGTCACCCAGCTCCTGTCGCTGCTGGGGTTCGTGGCGCTGATCGTGCTGCGTTTTGTGGCGGGGCGCGAGGAGATGGCGCGGGTCTGGCTGGCCTGGGGATCCTGGCGTTACTGGCTGCTCTTTGGAGTGGCCATCGTGGTCTACTATGTCGCGCAGGCGGCGCTCAACGCGGTGACGGGCCTAGGGGGCGCCGCCTTGGAGCCGGCGTTTCCCATCCCGACCGGCATCAACCCCACGGGTTTCCTGATCACGGCGGTGGTGCAAGCGGTGGTCCTGGCGCCGTTCCTGGCCCTGGTCATCGCCTGGGGGGAGGAATACGGCTGGCGGGGCTACTTGCAGACCGAGCTGTTCAAGCTGGGGCGCGTGCGCGGCGTTATCCTCCTGGGAATTATCTGGGGGCTCTGGCACGCGCCGATCATTCTCCTGGGCTATAATTACCCGGGCCACCCCTATCTCGGCGTGCTGCTGATGACGCTCTACACCATCGGGCTGGCGGTCGTGCTGGGGTACGCCGTGCTCAAATCGGGCAGCGTGCTTCTGGCAGCCTACCTGCACGCCCTGAACAACCAGGTCGCGGGCTTGCTCGTGGCGGTGGGTTTCCGGCCGTTCGACACCGCCTTTTCGTTCCTCATCGGCGCCTATGGAATCGCCACGCTGGCGGTCGTGGCGCTGTTGATCCTGCGCGATCCGATCTGGCGAGGGACGGGGAGCAGCCTGCCGGAGCCGCCGTTGGAGAGCTAGCCCTCGTGGGCGGCGCGGTACATGGCGCGGATGTTAGCCAACGGCACATCCGGGCAGATCGTGTTGCCGGTAAAGAGAACCAGGCTGGCGCGCCCGCGGCACTTGTCGATGGCCTGCCTCGCGCGGGTATATACCTCGTCCGCCGAGAGCACGGGCAGCTCGGTGGTCACCGCCAGCGGGCCAAAGATGAGCATCGGGTTGCCCTCTCGGGTGCGCAAGCTGAGCACATAGTCCAGGGTCATGCCGCACTCGGGCTGGAACCCCTGAAAGCCCTGCACGCCGCACTCCAGCAGCATGGGGATAAGGGCGCGGATGTCCCCATCCGAATGCCACACCGGCTTGCAGCCGGCCGCCAGGAGCGGCTCCAGGCCGTGCGCCAGGGCAGGCGCGTAATAGCGGGACATGAACTCGGGCGAGACCATGGGGCCGCGCTGGGTGCAGATATCCTCGCCTAGCAGGATGGCTTGGGGGTAGATGCCCTCTTGCACGGCCCGGGCCACCATCCGGCCCACGTTATATCCCTGCGCGCCCCCCACCTCCATTAGCTTGATCGCCCGGTCGGTATAGCCGCCCACGATCATGAAAAAGTTCTCGTAGCCGAAATCCCCATACCAGCTCGCGCGCGCCCCCGCCGACCACTGCGCGGGCATCCACACCATCTCGCCGCAGAGGGCTTGCCGCTCCACCATCCGCTGGCGAAAGCCGGCATACTCGGCCTCGAAATCGAAATTCGCCTCGATCTCGCGCGCCGAGGGCATGGCGTCGATCCGTGCTATGGCCTCCTCCAGAGAAAGGGCCGTGCGGGCGTGCAGGTAGCTCTCGCCGTCCACGCAGCGAAAGTCCTTGTCGCTCTTGGGCACAAAGCAATCGATCAAGCCGTCGGTGCCCA
>CAYQDH010000756.1:0-1990 GCA_964416075.1 uncultured Anaerolineales bacterium
CGCGCTCCCAGCCCCCCACAGGTCGGATCACGGGGTTCGAGGGCTCCCGTCGCCAGTGTATGCCGTCCTTGCTCTCGGCGTAGCCGATTCGGAGACCACACAGCAGTCAAAGACCGCCTGCGTGCAGATGCCGGGACCCAGGACAGGGTTCGCGGGGTGTTTGGTCCATTCAGCCATCCATCTCCTCCTCGATTGTCGTGATGGCCTCAAGCGGCAGCCGGCCCCTTGCCAAGAATCATCGAAGCGGCCGGACCCAGATCTCGGCTCTCAAACCTCGATAACCACCCGGCCCAGTGTGTCCGCATGCGACACCTCTTGGCCGTCAACGAGGATACTGAGACCACGGCCTCGGCGATACCGCTCGCCACTTTTATCGAAGGCGATCGTGACCAGGCGCCCATGGTAGGGCACGTCCTCCAGGCAGAAATAGTCCCACGCACCGTGAGGCACGAGGGGATTGATCACCAGTACTCCGTCGGGATGGGGACGGAGACCGATGAGGCCGGTGATGATCGGGTCACAGAAACCCGAGTGGTTATAGTTGCGACCACGGTCTCTATCCGCACGACCCAAGCGGTAGAGGATGCCTCGCGCCAGCCATTCGCCGGTATCGGGATGCAGGTTCTCGTCGATCCAGGGAACCACCGTGCCGGCGGACTCAGTGAGGTGCTGCGAGCGGGCATAGACCTGGAGCAAACGCAGGTACTCTTCCTTGCCCAGGTAGGTCTGTCGATAGTGGTTGAGTAGGTTCGCCAAGGCTCCCAGCACGTGAGTGGTGGCAAAGGGCCAGGAAGGGCCGTTCCACAAGCACTCGTGGGGGTGCTCGAACATAAAATAGGGATGCCGGCGTTCGGCGGTCGTCGGGCCGAACGGCGCCCAGAACCCGTGGGGGTCCAGCAGTTGCTGCCAGGCCGCCTCGTAGCCAGGGCCGGGCAAGCAAAAGTACCAGGGAACGTAGCCCTGTAGCTCACGCACGTCGACCAACTCCCCAGGCCGGTAGATCGGGGCGCCTTCGGAATGATGTTTGGCTCCCTGTTCATTGCACAGCGTCTTGAAGAAGCGGGCCTTGGGGTCCCACAGCATCTGCTGGATCAGCCCTTTGGTGTGGGCGGCTTTGGCCCGGTAGAGCTGTGCCGTGGACGCGTCCCCGGCGCGCTCGGCGATGCAGGCAATGGCTCGGGCGTCTCCATACATGATGCTGTTGAACATCGGCCGACACCCGGAACCGCCAATGGAATACTCTTGGCCTTCACGGTCATCGATCTGCCAGAACAGACCCGTTGGGTCCAGGCGCTCTGCCTCCCATTCCTCATAGACGCGGATCAGGTCAGGAAGGAGCTCGATGGCCAGAGCGTCGTCGCCGGTGGCCAGGAAGAAGGCATAGAGCGCGTCGGCCACGGGAAAGCTGTAGCGACGTGGCTCGCCCTGGCCGCGCAGCCAGAAGAAGGCATAGTCCCGCAAGTACCTGGGGTTGCGCAGCCAGCGCCCCTCGTAAAAGTGGTGCCCGGCAGCGCAACTGATCGAGTTGTAGATGCCGGCCCAAGGCACGTCCGGCAGGAACTCGGTGATGATATAGCCCTCGCCCGTGGGCCTGATGTGCTGATGGTAGACACCCCACCGGAAATAGTAGATCTCCTGGATGTCCTGGTCCGGACATTCGAAGAAGGGTATGTGGTCCAGGAACCATGGGGCGTTCTCGCCATAGACGGAGGCCAGCCTATCTTTGTCGAGGATCATGCTCGTCACCCCATTCGCCCTAACGCCAGGCCCTCAAGGCTTGCGCCCAAGACTATCCGGACTAACCCCAAATTCTGGGCAAGCAAAGACGGGGAGATAAAGAGAAACCGGAGCACGCACACCTTCGCTCAAGGTAATTGTGCGTACTCCGGTATCGCTTTGGTGGGCGCGACAGGACTCGAACCTGTGACCTCACGGATGTGAACCGTGCGCTCTAACCAACTGAGCCACGCACCCCCTGCAAATGATATTA
>CAYQDH010000757.1:0-1983 GCA_964416075.1 uncultured Anaerolineales bacterium
GTAGATGGTTTGCAGGATGCCCTGCACCACCGCCATGTGCCGGGGCTCTGTCGTGCGTATGAAATCGTCGTTGGCGATCCCTAGCTTTTTCCAGGTAGCCACAAAGGTCGCGCTCAAGCGATCCACAAAGGCCTGAGGTGCCTCCCCCGCGCTCTGGGCCGCACGCACGATCTTGTCGCCGTGCTCATCGGAGCCGGTCAGAAAGTACGTTTCATCGCCCCACAGCCGGTGATAGCGAGCCAGCACATCGCACAGGATGGTCGCAAAGGCGTGTCCCAGGTGCGGCTGGGCGTTCATATAGTAGATGGGCGTCGTGGTGTAAAAGCGCTCATGGCTGGCGCTCGATGTGGGTGCAGTCTGTATCACTGCTCCATCTCCTTATTACTAGAGTTAGCGGCCTGTTCAGGCTGGGTGCGGAACGTCCCTCTGCGGCACTGTGCCGACGGCGATCTTCAGGGAGCAAGGCGCAGCGCACGGGGACAGCAACACCTGGCTCGCCGTCACGCTGCATGGCGCCCTTCTCAACAAGATGATCTTAGCGCAAAAGATCGAGAGGCGCAAAGAGGACTGAGGAGTGGAAACCAGCCCAACACGGAAGCCTGGCGCACCGAGGTTATGCCGCTGGCACAGGTACTGCCTGTCGCGCCATAACAGCGAGATCGAGCAACATCCGGGGCCACCGAAACCATCGAACTTTTTGGCCCCATCCCTCGTCTTAGAGATAGTAACGCCTAACAACGCGCGAGGCGTGGTGGAGCGCCCTGTGCAGCCTAGCGCAGGGTAGGGAGAGTGCGAGGTCAGATCTATAATGTCTACCTGACCATTACGGGGGCCGATGGCGTCCCAGTCAAGTTCTATGACGATTGGAGCACCACTTGGGAGGGGGTCTTGCCCACCACCCAGGACTACTACTTGGCGCCCATCGCGGTGGGTGGCGATGCTCGCTTCAGCCTGACGGTGTGGGTCAGTCCGCTGGGGCAAGCTGCCCCGCCCACTCGCATCCGTTTCGCCGCGGGCGCCGGATGATCGGATGGCGATGTGGGCCCACCTACCAGATGCCGGGCACCAGCCGGTACACAGTCTTGCGCGTGTATTCCTCATAGCCCGGCAGTTCTCGCAGCAGCACCTTCTCCTCGTTCATGATCCTGGCCACCAGGATAGGTATGATCACCAGCGCGGGCAGCACAGCCCAATAGGACCCCAGGGCCAGGGGCGAGGCGACGTACATCAGGATGGATCCGCTGTACATTGGGTGGCGCACCAGGGCATAGGGCCCGCTGCTGATGACCCGCTGCCCCTGCTCCACCTGCACCGTGCGCGAGGCATAGCTGTTCTCCCTGAGGACCAGCATGAACAGGCTATAGCCCAGGAAGACGAGTATGTCGGCCCCGAGGACCAGCCAGGTTGGCACCTGAGACCATTCCCATCGCCTGTCCAGGCCCGGCAACAGAAAGGCCAGGGGAAACCACAGATACGAGAGCTTGATGATCAGCCGCTGCTCGCGCTCCCTCTCGCGCATGCGCATGCGCCGCTCCAACAGCTCGGGGTCGTTCCTGAGCAGATAGACCAGGAGGAAAGACATGGGGGTAAAAAGCACCGCCAGGTAGACCCAAGCTTCCCAATAGTCCAGGGTCCCGGCTGGCAGAAAGAATAGCAGACATAGGGCCAGTAAGCCCATCACGTAGCGCGAGAGCACGAGCCTGAGTAATTCAGTGCGCGACGGCGTTGTGTCGCTCATAGGGTACCTGCCTTCGTGTATAGCTGATGCGTTAGGGCACGCCAAACCACATGCCATGGCTGGCCAGGCCACATCGCGCGCCACATTGGCCGTGGCTAGATACACTACGTGCGACCAAATACATGGGTAGTACTCCACGACACCAGGCCGCCGATTGGGTCGCTACTAACTCCTGCCGCCGGCCAAATCCGTCATCCTGAGTATTTCCACGGCGCGGGGCGCCGTTCGAACACAAAGAAACCCGG
>CAYQDH010000758.1:0-1979 GCA_964416075.1 uncultured Anaerolineales bacterium
GCCATCGGCGATCGCGCCGCTATCGCCTTTTCCATCGGCTTTTACCAGGCCTTGGGCGCGGGGCGCTCGATGGAGGAGGCTTACAAGTTCGGGTGCGTGCAGATCCGCCTGCAGAGTATCCCCGAGCACCTGACGCCGGTGCTGATTAAGAAGGAGTGAGATGTCCGGGTCCGATATCGACCTGATCCACCTGCAAAAGCAGCTGGCCGAGCATTTCAACCTGAGCGAGCTCAAGACGCTCTGACGATCGATGGCCTGGTGGACCAGCTGGATTCCCGCAGCCGCACGATGGTCTCTGCCGCGCTGACGGCGTACAAGGTGAGTGCAGCGAAAGATAGCGATCGCGAGTATTGGCGCAAGCGTATCCTGGCGGCGCTCTCCGCGGCGCAGGATGCATCTCAGTAACACAGATGTACTGTGCGTGGCCCGTACGCCGATCCTCCGGGTTGGCCTCTGGAAACCTGGCAAGCAGGCCATAGCCGCGATATCCCTATCGTGCACCTTCCGCCCCGCCCAGGTTCTGCGGTAGGGAGACCAGGCCCTCGGAGAGAACAAGGCCAAATCACCAAGGGCGCCAAGGCCCAAGGCAGAAAACCTTGGTATCCTTGGCGCCCTTTGCGTCTTGGCGGTAATCCCCTACACCGCTTCCGGCTTGCCCGAGCGATAGGACTTGTAGCAGGCGTCGATGACGCGCATGTTCGCTTCCAGCGGCTCGTCCACGTACACCGGCTTGTGCAGGCCGCGGATCGCTTCGCTGAGGTCTTGCACCTCGCCCATATAGTCGTTCTGGTGCGCGATCCTGATCTCCTCCCGCTTGCCTTCCACCGTCAGCAGCAGAGAGGGCTGGCCCTCGGGGGCGCGCCAGCCATAGGGCGCCACCAGGATCCCCGCGCTGCCCGAGACGCTGGGCGGGGTGGAATAGCCCGTCTCAAAGCCCCAGCCCAACGTGCCCTTGAGCCCGTCGCCAAAATCCAGCATCGCCGTGCCCGACATATCCACATTGAACCGCTCGGACCACTTCATCGTCGCCCAGGCCGTCAGCGGCTCGCGGCCGGCGATCATGCGCTGGGTATTGATGGCGTAGCAGCCCACATCGTACAGCGCCCCGCCGCCGATATCGGCCAGCAGGCGCACGTTAGCCGGGTCCGGCTCGCGCATGTGAAAGCTCGTGCAGCTGTGGATAAAGCGCAGCTCGCCCAGCACGCCCGAGCGCGCGATCTCGAACGCCTTGGCCACCACCGGGTTGAAGCGATAGGCGAACGCCTCCAGGCACAGGCGCCCCGTCTCCTGGCGCACCTGCTGGATCTGTCGCGCCTCGGCGGCGTCCATGGCGATGGGCTTTTCGCACAGCACCTCCTTGCCCGCCCTCATGGCCTTGATGCTCCACTCGGCATGCAGCCCATTGGGCAGCGGAATATACACCGCCTCGATCTCCGGGTCGGCCAGCAGCGCCTCGTAGGAGCCATAGGCCTTGGCCGCGCCGTGCTTTTTGGCAAAGGCCTGCGCCTTGCTCAGCGTGCGGCTGGCCACCGCCGTCAGCGTGGCCAGGCTGGCCAGCTTCAGCCCCGGCAGCAGGCCCCAATCGGCGATCGCCGCGCACCCCAGAACCCCCCAACGCACTCGTTCCGTCATGATCGTTCCCCCTTCCTTAAGTGCTTACGAATGAGCAGAGGATAACACCAAATGGGGGTTTGCGCCAACGCCCCGCCGTGCGCGGACCCTCCGCGGCATGGCCGCGGCCAGGGCTTTGGCATTGTCGCGTTTTTGTCATGCTGAGTAACCCATGGCGCTGCACGCCACTAGGGACCGCATGACGATCCCGTAGCGCAAGTTGCCAAACTTGCGCCCCTGGCAAACGTCATGGGTAGTCGTCCATGGCGCGGCGCACCAATGGAAAATAAAGAACATCACGAGCCTGTCACCCTGAGGTACTCCGAAGGGCCTCCGTTAGCTCAGGCAGATCGTTATGTTCTGAGTAG
>CAYQDH010000759.1:0-1975 GCA_964416075.1 uncultured Anaerolineales bacterium
CCTTGTCCGGGAAGATGCGGCTGTCCAGGACTTGAACCTGGAAGCCGTGTTGCTCGATCACGTCCGCGATGGCCTCGCGCGGATGGACGTAGACCTTGCCGATGCGTTGCGGCTTGCCGATGCGCACCGTGATCCGGCCTCTCTTGCCACGTTTGAGGCCAGGGAAGAGGTCCGTCAGGCCATCGAACCCCATGGGGACGAGTTGCACACCGGTGCGCACAGCCAGAAAGGCCGCCCCGGGCCTGGCGGGTCGCAGCACAGTGGCCCAGCTTCCTCCCTCCGGGAAGACACCCAAAACACCGCCCCTCTTCAGCACATCCTCAGCGGAGCGCAAGGCATCGGTGGTTGCGGTGCCTCTGCGCACCGTGATGACGCCCCATAGCCTGGGTATCCAGGTCACGAATTGGGGGGCATTGGGCATGTGCAAGCCCCCGATAAAGTCCAGGGGCCAGGGGACTAGGCTGAGCATCAAGGCTGGATCGACAAAGTGGAAATGGTTGGCTACCAGAATGAGGGGGCCGTGGGCGGGTAGGTTCTCCCGGCCCTCGACGTGGACATCGGCCAGGACATGGAGCGCCAGCCAGGATAAGCCCCTCAAGATGCGCCGACTCAGCCAGCGCGACGGCCGCACGGCAGAACTGGCCTCGCTAGATCTCTCAGCCTCCACCTCCATCTGCCCGTACGGGCTCGTGATGCCATTGGCAATGGCCTCGGTCGAAGCCCGGGCGGCGGCGCGTGCCCGCTTCTCGTTCACCGAAAGCAGGAGCAACAAGCCAACCATGAGAAAGACGCCGATCGATAGTATACCCAGCCGGATGCCCAGGCGCTCGGCCATGTTCTCCATCATTCCCTGTGCGCGGAAGTAGATCGCTGCCTCGGCGGCGATCCAGCCATAGACAGCGGGCCCGATGAAGGATGATGTGCGCCCGGCTGTGGAAAAGAGCCCAAAGAACTCGGCACTCTGGCCCGGAGGGCTGACCAACCCCACCATGGTGCGGCTGACCGATTGCACGCCAGCCATGGCAAAACCGGTCAAGGCGCCGATGACCAGATAGCCCCGCAGTGTTTCGTTGAAATAGAGCCAGGTAACGGCAGCGACCATCAGCAGAATGGCGATGACCAGTGCGCGGCTGCAGCCAATGCGGTCCACCATTTTGCCCAGGATGTAGGCGCCCACCACATTGGTGGCCTGCACGATGATCATGAACACAATGAGCATCTGCTGGTCCATACCATACAAGACCGCGCCGATGATGGCGGCGAACTCTAGAGCCATCATCACCCCGTCGTTGTAGACCAAAAAGGCCACCATAAACTTGATGAACTCGCGATAATGCCCGGCCTTGCGGATCGTGGCCCACAGGCGACGGAATCCAACGGTAAAGTAGGACTCGCCTGCGGGCAGGCGCTGTGGCCGGGTGCGCTCGGGGAGCCAGAGAAACAAGGGAATGGATGCCAGGGCAAAGAACATGGCGGCCAGCACCATGGAGAGACGCACCATCAGTGTGCCCTTGAACAGCATAATCATGGGCAGGATGATGATGAGGATCACGATGCCCCCAAAGGAGCCCAAGGCCCACCCCTTGCCCGACACGCTACCCATCTCTTCGGGCTTGGCGATCTCGGGTAGCAGGGCGTCGTAAAAGACCTGAGCAGAACGATAGCCGATCTCTGCGAGGATAAAGAACAGCATTCCAGTGAAGACGTTACCCTTATCTACCAGGAACAGCGCGGATGTAAAGAGGCAAGAGACCACGGTAAAGGCGAGAAGAAAGCGTTTCTTTGTGGCAGAAAAGTCAGCGATGGCCCCCAGGATGGGAGCGCATATACTTACCACAATCATGGCGATGGCCACGGACAGGCCCCACAGGCGAGAACCCTCGGCGCCACCCACAACCTGCTGCTTGAAATAAGCGGCATAGACGGCCAGCACAACGACTGACGCATAGGCCGAATTGCCGAAATCGTAGATATA
>CAYQDH010000760.1:0-1967 GCA_964416075.1 uncultured Anaerolineales bacterium
CCACCACCTGGAAGATGCCCATGTTGCGCGCCGCGACGTAACGGATCCGCAGTCCTTCGCCTTCAAATCGGAACGTGGCATAACTCTGGACGTTCTCGCTGCGGTGATACTGCCCCCGGCTGGCGTTGGCCTGCAGGCGCGGCTCCCAGGCCTCTACGGTAGACCAGCCAAACTCGGTGACCCAGATGCGCTTACGGCCATCACCGTACTTGACCATGATGTTGCGGTAACCTTCCATGGTCCCGCGGAAGAACCAACTTGGATGTCCCTTGCAGCGTGGGGTTGAGGGATCGCTAAAGCTCCGCCAATCAGCGTCAGGAGGGTTATTGTAGCCGCTGGGGTGAGCACCCACAGCGTCGCAATAGCGGGCCAGGCCGGCCTGGTACATCTGCTCCAGGTAGGCGCGATCATCGATGGCGATGTCCCCATCACTCACTCCGGTGGGGGTGAGAGCGCCGCTGATGACTACAGCCCCCGGATCGACGGATTTGACGGCGTTATAGGCCACACGAAGCAACTCCACATAACGTCCCGCGTTGAGCTTGCCGCCTCGCCCGCCCCACTCGTAGTAGAGATTCTGCTCGTTCCATATCTCGTACGCCTTGACGCGTCCTTTGTAACGAGTGGCCATCTCTCGCATGAACGTGCCATACGTGTTGGGATCCGCGGGTGGTCCCTGGTCCGTGTCTCCAGGGGGGCGCGCCCACTGGGGCGCTTTCACCACACTGAACATGACGTTGACACCGTAGGCATTAGCGCTCTCTACGATGCGATCCAGTCCGCCCCAGTCATACTGGCCGGGCGCCGGATTGTAGCGGAACCATTCCACTTGTTGTTTGACCCAACCAAAGCCCATACCCTTGACATGGTCCAGGATGCGCGCATGGTTGCCGTCCGACATCATGTCGGCCTGGACGCCATAGCCAAAGTAACCACCGGTCCTGCCAGCCGCAACTGCGGGAGCCGGAGCAGCGGGCGCCGCAGCCGGGGCTTGCTCCGTTGGAGCGTTCGGGTCCCTGGTGGGCTGTGGCGGAGGTGTGTTGGTTGGCTTGCGCGTTGGCGTGTTCGTTGGCAAGGGCGTCGCCGTGGGCGTGCTAGTAGGTGTGTTGGTAGGTGTCGAAGTAGGTGTGAAGGTGGCTGTCGGCACCTTGACATCGAGCTGCGCGCCCGTGCCCAAGCTGGTTTGCCCGCCGTCATCGGACACGGCTGCGCGGATGATATAGTTCCCCGGGTTGTTGGGCGCAGTCCAACTCATGTTCGGATTGTCCAAGGACATAACCTGCTGGTCTACCGCCTTGCCTGCCGAATCCTGCACGGTCCACACATAGGCAAAGCGAGGCTCGGGGGGAGCGATGTTCTCCTGAAAAGTGCGAACGACCTGGATAATTTCCTGATCGTTGCCCTGGTCCAGTATCCCGTCCAAGGAGATGCCACCCAGGCCAAAATACGTGGCGTATTGCAGCTTGCGAGAGATGCTTGAGGCATTCTCGAGGGATATGATGTGCTGTTTGCCGGATTTGTCGGCGTAAGTGAAGGTGTAGACCTGGGCATCGCTATCAAATCCCAGGGCGGCCTTTTCTGCGCCGGAGAGGGTCACGTTGATCGATTGCCCGGGCATCAAGAGGCGGTCGCTATCGTTTGTAGAGACACTCTGAGCCAACAGCCCTATCGCTTGCTCGTAGGATATAGCGGACTGCTGATCACCCGCTACATCTTGGGCATAGGTTGTCATAGTGAGATCAACTTTGCGACGGTCGATCTGGCTCACAGCCCAGCGCATCATCTGATCCATCGATCCACCTTGGGCGTACGCGGATGGATCGGTGAGCGCGGGGATACGTACCCAATCGGCAACTCGGCCCAAGCTCCGCCAATCGTAGGCGCCGGTGTTCCAGCCTTCACCATCCGATGTGGGAGCATCGACGCGCACAGCGAGGACCTGGCCCGTGCCGTGCAGGCCTTGAGCC
>CAYQDH010000761.1:0-1962 GCA_964416075.1 uncultured Anaerolineales bacterium
GACACCTGTCGTTTGCGCTCAGCCCGACGGCCTTTCCGACTTTGCCAAAGCCCTGGCGCAGAGCTGGCGCGCTTGACAGCGAGTAGCGTATCCGGTTATATTGCGGGCGCGGGCCACGGGGAACGGACGATGGGTCGAGCCCAAAGGAGGGCGAGATGCTCAGCCTGCAATTCCGTGTCTTTCAGCTCTACCTCGCTGCCAAGAAACTCTTCGCAGACCGGTCGGGCGTGTTGGACATCGCCCGCGAGCGAGCGGACACCGAATCGCTGGCCCGGGCGTTCAAGCCCCGTTGCGCCACCGGCTGTGAATCGACCCTCGCCCATGGCGTGCCCGCCGAATGGATCGTTCCGCAGGGCGTGGACACCCCGCGCGTGGTCCTCTTTCTCCATGGCGGCGGGTATTATTGCGGCTCGATCGCCAGCCACCGCACCCTGGCCGCTAACGTCGCTCACGCCTGCGTGGCGCGCTCGCTGCTGATCGACTACCGCCTCGCGCCCGAGCATCCCTTTCCCGCAGCCATCCAAGATGCAACGGCCGCGTATGAGTTCCTCCTTGGCCAGGGCTACGCTCCCGGCCAGATCATGGTAGCGGGCGACTCGGCCGGCGGGGGGCTGGCCCTGGCGCTGCTCGTCCATCTCCGTGATGAACATCTCCGCGATGCGCACAAGCCCCTGCCAGCCGCCGCCATCTGCCTATCCCCCTGGTTGGACTTGACCCTCTCCGGCTCGTCGTGGGCAGCCAACGCCAAGAAGGACCTCATGCTGGACGCGAACGAGTTGCGCCAAGCGGCGGAGATCTATCTGCGGGGAGAGGATCCGCGCGCACCTCTGGCCTCGCCTTGCTTCGCTGACCTATCCGGGTTACCTCCGCTGCTCATCCAGGTGGGATCGCCCGAGCTCCTGGTCTCCGACTCGACCTATTTGGCGGAGAAAGCCAGGGCGGCTGGCGTCGAGGTGACGCTGGAATTGTGGCCGGGGATGCAGCACGAGTGGCAATTTGCCGCGAGGATTCTCCCCGAGGCCAGGGAGGCGCTCTCGCACATCGGGGCATTCGCAGAAAGCGTATACTCGCGCCCCCAATGACATCAGGTGTTCTATCGCTTCCTGGAGACGGACGACCAGTTCTTTGACGCCGTGCCCAAGGGGGCCACGACGTGGTGCTGGTGTAAGATATACTGAGTATACTGATAGGAATGGTATCAGATGCCCACAGGGCGCGAAAGGAGCCGAGCCATGCCTCTCTTTGGACCACCCAACGTGGACAGGATGCGCGAGCGCGGAGATATCAAGGGGCTGATCCAGGCGCTGAACCACCCCAAGGTGGGCGAAGCGGCGATCGCCGCCCTGGCGCAGATCGGTGGGCCCAAGGTCGTCGAGCAAGTCATCGCCCACCTCATCACCATCGTGGAAAAAGGTCAGCCGGATGAGTACGCCGAGCCCGGCAGGGAAGTGCTCGAAAAGATCGGGGCGCCCGCCGTGGAGCCCCTCAGCGCCTGCCTGAAGCATCCGCACCAGGCTGTGCCGGCGAGGGCCGCTCGCATGTTGGGGAGGATCGGCGATCCGCGCGGCGTGGAGCCCCTGAGCGGAATCCTCAAGGAGAGGACGGGCACCCACGCCGCCGCCGCAGCCGCCTGGGCCCTGGGCGAGATCGGCGACCCCCGCGCCGTGGCGCCCCTCGTCGTGGCGCTCAGGGACGACCTCAGCGTGGCGCGCATGGAGGCCGCCGCCGCGCTGGGCAAGCTCGGCGATCCTCGCGCCGTGGCGCCGCTGGCCAGGGCACTGGATGACGATGTGGGATTCGTGCGAGAACAGGTGATCGAGGCCTTGGACAAGCTGGGGTATTTCCGATCCGAGCAACCGCCCGTCGCCGCACTGCGATCCAGGCACGACGATGTTCGCGCCGCCGCTGCCAGGCTCGTGCCCAGGCAGTAACCCATGGCGCGGTCCGCCCTCTGGGATTGGA
>CAYQDH010000762.1:0-1961 GCA_964416075.1 uncultured Anaerolineales bacterium
ATGTTCCATCTTACTGCGCGTTCGCCACCTCGTCAACACCACCGCAATGCCACCCGCCACGGCCCAGGCCAGAAACTGGAACTCCCATTGCCGCGAGAAAAAGTTGTCCATGTCCGTGATGTAATAGTAGCCGTCCGTGAATCCCAGGTGGTGGATCAGCGGCCAGACGAGGTAGGCGATGCAAAATCCTGCCACCATTAGTTCTACGACAGAAGGCGCCGTCCAGTTTCGCCGTCGGCGCAGCCAGGTCATGATCAACAACAGCACGATGGCCCCCACGATGCCCACACCCAGCATCACGAGCCCCCATGCATGGCCGCGACCCCTCATCGACAATCCCCTCTCCAACAAGGAGACAGCCTGTATCACGCCACCCAGGGCCAGGCCATCCCACGATAGCAGCGCCAGGTCCCAGGGACGCTTGGCAGCCGTCCGGGCCGGGAACACGGCCAGACCAACGCCGATGAGGGCCGCGAGGGTGGTGCGCGCTGCATGGACGAGCGGTAGTGCCGGCGCGTTAGCCAATAGAGCGATCAGTGGTATCCCGACCAGCAAGGGCGCGACGGCGACCGCCCAGGTTCGCCACCAAGCCGGCGGTTCGTAGGTTCGCCATACGCGGCCGAGCAACCAGTTTACCACCGTGTACAGCACCAACACCATCCCCCCACAGACCAGCCCTGCCATCCAGTACCGGCTGCTGGTCACCGCGCTAAAGGGCGAGGTGTCAGGAAAGAGGGGGCCCATGTCGTGATAGTACAGAAAGACGAGGTACCGGTCGGCTATCCCGAACCAATAGTAGTAGATGGCCAGCACAAAGGCGCTGATGGGCAGTGCATGCCACAATGCAGCGAGCCATTCCTTGCGACCTCCCCATGCGCCGTTCATAGATCGGTACCTCCGAGGTATAGCGATGTCAAGATCCTCAACGGCACGATGCATGCTCCTCCGGAGATCCTACAAGATGGGCACGGCACGAATTGGCGCACAGTACTCTATGGTGTTCTTGTAGTATGTTTCGTACGTGGGGCACGCCCCGTCAAGATAGGCCGATTATACCCCTTGCCACCAGAGCTGTCAGGTGCAACAATCATGGCTGCCCCGGCAGAATCGAATCTCTTCAGTCGCCGAGGCATCCTGCCTCATCCTTTCCCTAGAACCCCGGGCGCACTTGTTCTCGCGGCAGTCGCTCACTTGGCAGAATCCCGTTTTTGCGGTAGCTTCGGACCTGGCTCGCAGTACACAGCACGAATAACCGGGAGGAATGCCTCATGAGCGATAGAATCGCCAAGATCACGGCGCGCGAGATCATGGCCGCGCGCGGCACATTGGGCTTGGAGGTAACCGTCACCACCGAGAGCGGCGCGGTGGGCCGTTCCACGCCCGACGCGGGCATCTCCACAGGACAGTATGAGGCCGCCTTCGTGGTGGATGGGGGCGCACGTTTCGAGGGCAAGGGGCTCCAGGTGGCCGTACACAACGTGGAGGAACTGGCCCCCCACTTGGTCGGCCTGGAGGTCCATCGGCAGCGAGAGATCGATGAGCTGATGATCGCTCTGGATGGCACGCCGAACAAGGCGCGCCTGGGGGCCAACGTGCTGGTGGGCATCTCGCTGGCGGTATCCAAGGCCGCAGCCAACTCCGCTGGCCTGCCACTGCACCAATATATCGGCGGGGCCAGTGCCTGTATTTACCCCATGCCCATCTTTGGTATCTGTCTCTGCGGCCGCTACCGCGACCCGGGCAAGACGCGCTGGCTCAAGCCCAGCTACGAGATCATCCCTTATGGCGCGTCCGGCTTTGAAAACGCCGTGGAGATGGCCTACGAGATGCAGCGTGCCTTTACCCGGCTGGTCGTGGCTCGTTACGGCCAGAGGGTCTATCGCCAGGCCTCTTTGGAGCGCAGCTATGACGCCTTTTGGATGGTGGGCGTCGTGCAGGATGACCGCGAGATCCTCGATGCC
>CAYQDH010000763.1:0-1957 GCA_964416075.1 uncultured Anaerolineales bacterium
CGATCATGGCCGCCGCCTGCGGCGATGTATTGGGCCCCCGCCTGGCGCCCGCGGCGTTGGGGTTCATCACCCTCTTTTTCGGCATCGGCCAGGCCCTGGGACCGGTCGTCGCCGGGGCCATCGCCGACGCGGCGGGGTCTTTCTACGGCCCCTATCTCCTCGCGGCGGGCGTAGCGCTATTGGGCGCCGTCGGCGCCTCGCTGCTCCGGCCGGCCTCCACAACACAAGATGCTCAACCTACGCCCCGCTGTGGAGGTTAGCAGATCGTTGCCGCTCTTGCGACCTTGGCGCCTTTCGTCAGATTTCAAGACCCAAGCAGACCCAGTATAAGGAGTAGCATAGATGAGCAAGGTTGGAATCGGGATCATCGGCACCGGCGGCATCGCCAACGCGCACGCCGAGGCCGTGCTAAGCCTGGAAGAGGCGGAGATGGTCGCGGCGTGCGACATCGTTCCGGAAAAAGCCCGTGCCTTTGCGGATCGCTATCACATCGCCGACGTGTACACCGACGCGCAGGCCTTCTTCAAAAACCCTCGCCTGCAGGCGGCCCTGGTGTGCACGCCCCATCGCGCCCATTGCCCGCTGGCCATGCAGGCCGCCCAGGCAGGTATCCACGTCATGGTGGAGAAACCGCTAACCGTCGACCTGCGCGAGGCGGACCAGGCCATCGAGGCGGCCGCGGTGGCCGGGATCAAGTTCGGGGTGATCTTTCAGCGCCGCTTTTGGCCGGCGGCCCAACGAGCCCACAAGGCCATCGCCGACGGCAAGCTGGGCGAGGTGATCCTGGGCGATTGCATCGTCAAGTGGTGGCGCGACAAGCCCTACTATGACCTCGATTCCTGGCGCGGCACCTGGGCCGGCGAGGGCGGCGCGGTGCTGGTGAACCAGTCGGTGCACGCCATCGACATGTACCAATGGCTGATGGGCCCCGTGGACACGGTCTACGGCTTGTGGGCCAACCTCAGCCATCCTTACATCGAGGCCGAGGACGCCGCCGTGGCCGCGCTGCGCTTCAAGAACGGGGCGCTGGGGATCATCGAGGTTACAGTTTGCACCAAGCCCCAGCTCGGGTCGCGCATCCAGATCCACGGCAAGAACGGCGCGGGGATCGGCATCCTGGAGCACCCCGAGGGCCGCGCGGGGGTCAACGACCTGTGGAACATCCCCGGCGAGGAGGAGGAGAACGTGCGCATCCTGGCCGAGCAGAATGCCGCCGCCGATAAGCCCAGGGCCGAGCGTGGGCTCAGCTTCCACGCCCTGCAGATCCAGGATTTTGTGCACGCCATCCAGGAGGGACGCGAGCCTGCCGTCACCGCCGAGGAAGGGCGCAAGGCCGTGGAGATCATCCAGGCTATCTACCAGTCGAACCGCACAGGGAAACCGGTGCAACTTACCCCATAGGAGAAAGCGAACATGAAGACCCGCGTGGTATACCTGGATGTCAACAAGATCACCATCGACGAGATGACGCTACCTCCGCTCAAGCCGAACCAGGTCCTGGTCAAGACGCACCAGGCCTCCATCTGCGGCTCGGAGCGCTATTTCTACCGCGGTATCACCGTGCGCCCGCAGGACGAGGCGCGCGGCGGCCCGGAGACCCGCCTGGGCGGGGGCGAAGGAGGTCACGCTTATCCCATGGGCCCCCTGGGTCACGAGGGGGGCGGCACTATCGTGGAGATGGGCAACGGCGTAGAGGAATACCTGGGTGGTGGCCGGGTGCAGGTGGGCGACCGTGTGGGCAGCCTGGTCTATCCCACCTACAGCGATTACTGGGTCACCGACGTCGGGCATGTGCAGCCCATCCCCGAGGGGGTGTCGTTCGAGGTAGGCTGCCTCTACGAGACCCTGGGCTGCGCGGCGTGGGCGGCCATGCACATGGGGGTGCTGCTGGGCGATATCGTGGCCGTCAACGGCGCGGGGTTTGCCGGGAACATCATGCTGCAAGGGGCGCTCAAGG
>CAYQDH010000764.1:0-1952 GCA_964416075.1 uncultured Anaerolineales bacterium
ATCGTGACCAACTGGCGCCTGGCCTTGGTGATGGTCGTGGTCATCCCCGTCACCTTTGGCGCGTTTGGCCTATTTGCGGGCCGCGCCATGCCCCTATTCAAAGTCGTTCAGCAGCGCATGGGCAATCTGAACACCATCCTGCAAGAGAATATCGCCGGGATGCGCGTGGTGAAGGCCTTTGTGCGCGAAGCGACCGAGGCCAAGCGTTACGAGGCCGCAAACCGGGAATTCTATGACATCAATATCAAGGTCAACAACATCCTGTCACTGGCCTTCCCCACCATCTTTAGCATCTCTAACGTCGCATCTCTGTTCATCTACTGGATCGGGGGCCGGCAGGTCATCGATGGAACCCTGACCATCGGCCAGTTGGTGGCCTTTACCAACTATATCATGATGGTCTTTTTCCCCGTGTTGATGATGGGCATGATCATCGCCATGCTCTCCTCTGCGGCGGCCTCCTCAGAGCGCATTTTCGAGATCCTCGATGCCCGCTCCGATGTGGTCGAGCGTGCCGACGCCAAAACTTTGCCCAAGATCGTGGGGCGCGTGGCGTTTGAGAACGTCACCTTTCGCTACTATCAGGCGGGCGAGCCGGTGCTACAGAACGTCAGCTTTGTGGCCGAGCCCGGCCAGACGATCGCCTTGCTGGGCGCGACCGGCTCGGGCAAGTCCACCATCATCAACCTCATCCCGCGATTCTATGACCTCTGCGCCGAGGGGTGCGAGGGGCGCATCACCGTCGACGGTTACGACATCCGCGACGTGACTCTGGATTCGCTTCGCGCTCAGATTGGCATTGTGCTGCAAGAGAGCACGCTATTCGAGGGTACGATCCGCGAGAACCTGGCCTTTGGACGCCCGGATGCCTCGATGGAGGAGATTATCGCCGCCGCACAGGCGGCCGAAGCGCACGACTTTATCGCCGGCTTTTCCGATGGCTACGAGACCCACGTGGGAGAACGCGGGGTGACCCTCTCCGGTGGCCAGAAGCAGCGCATCGCCATCGGGCGGGCCTTGTTGTTGGACCCCAGGGTTCTCATCCTGGACGACGCCACCTCCAGCGTGGACCTCGCCACCGAGTACCGCATCCAGAAAGCCCTGCAACGCCTGATGGCCGGGCGCACCAACTTTGTGATCGCCCAGCGGGTGGCCACCGTGCTGAACGCGGACCAGATACTGGTCCTCGACCGTGGCGAGATTGCTGCCCGCGGAACCCATGAGGAACTCCTGGCCACCAGCGAGATCTATGCGGATATTTATAGCTCCCAGTTGCAGGAGGAGCACACCCTGGCCCCCGAGGCCCAGGCCGCGCCAACCACCGCATCGGCGGGTATGGAGGAGGTGCAGCATGGGCTCTAGAGGGATGCACGAGGTCGCGCACGCCAGGAGTGCTAGCCGCGTGCTGGGGCGCTTGCTGCCCTACCTGGCGCCCTACAAAAGCAGGCTGCTGCTGATCGCCTTTGTCCTGTTACTCGGCACGGCGGCCGACCTGGCCGGGCCCTATCTCATCGGCGTGGGGGTGGATCAGTTCATCGATCCCAGTGGTGCGAGTATGCCGGGATGGCTGCGCGTGCTGGGGGGCGGAACCCTGTCTCGCAGAGCCGGGCTGTCGAGGATCATCGCGCTCCTTGGCCTGGCCTACTTTTTCGCCTGGGCCATGGGCGTGATCCAGATGCGTCTCATGGTGCGCGTGGCCCAAAAGATGTTGCTGGCACTGCGCTCGCAGATATTCACTCGCATCGAGACGCTATCCTTCACTTTTTTCGATGCGCACGAAGCGGGGGACCTGATGAGCCGCCTGGTGAACGATACACAGGTGATCAACGATGTGTTTGGCCCTGGCCTGATGCGCACGTTGAGCATCGTGCTGTCCCTGGTGGGCATCATCGCCTCGATGGTCGCCCTCAACTGGCGGTTGACGCTGGCTGCTTTTGCCGTTTTGCCCGTGG
>CAYQDH010000765.1:0-1952 GCA_964416075.1 uncultured Anaerolineales bacterium
ATCGGCAAATAGACGGGAAACGAGGGTGTGGTCCCCCCAGCATAGGCGCCGGGCGGACCGGGATCCGGACGCACAGTTCCGGCGCGGTCACGCGATACAGCGTTGTCCAGCGTGCCCGTGGGCACACTGGGCGAGCTCGGCGCGTCGCTCCAGGTGAAATCGGGGATGACGTAGGTGGTGGCTGAAAAGACATTGCCGCCAGGCGCCGGGCGGTAATTGCCGCCTGCCGGGTTCACCAGCTGGGGCTCGATCTGGTTGATAGTATTGTTCCCGGCCAACTGCGCCGCGTTGCACGTGGGGTTGGAGGGCTGGCATCCGCTGCTCTCATCGATGCCCAGGGGGTGGTCGCGCGAGCCGTTCCAGATGAGGTTGCCGGCGATGACCAGGTTGTTGTCGGTGGCCACGGGTGAGGCGATGTTCTGGAAGCCCTGGGGCAGATCGATGGGGGCAAAGATGTTCAGGTGGGTATAGAGCGTCTGCGCGGGTCGAGGGTTATAGATCAGGTTGTTGTAGATGTAGACGCTGCGGTTGGGGATCACGGGTTGATTGTCGGTCAGGAAAGTAGGGCCCCAGCCGCCCTGGCTCGTCAGCGCATTGCACACCGCCAAGGCATCGGGGAGCTCATCGGTGGCCGTGCATCCTCGCTCGCCGTGCACCGCCTGCAACAGGGCATAGCCCGGATCGGTGGAGGTGCCCACGCGGTAGAGCGTGTTGTAGGCGAAAAGGACGTTGTACGCGCCCGACGCGCTCAGGCCCACGCCAGACAGGTCGTGCAGCACGTTGTTGACGAATTTGATGTCGTACGCTTCATAGTGCACCCAGGGAGAGCGCATCGTCGCCAGGTTGGAGGATTGCCCGGCCTGGAAGCCCAACTAGCAGTGGTCGAACTCGTTGCCCTCCACGCGCAGATAGGCCGTGCCGCCCTTGACATACATGCCCCATTGCCCCGTGGTATGCACGCGGTTGTTGAGGAAATGGCCGTATTGAACCGAAAAATAGTCCACCGCGCTGTGCCACGCGCCGCCGATGACGCTGTTCTCGACGTAGACGTACTGCGCCTGGTTGACTTTGAGCACCTCTTGCAGGTTGTTGCAGCCATCATTGGGGCAATTCGGCCCGGCCAGCGTCGATCCACGCAACAGGATGTGGTGGCTGTCCGCGATATGCAGCAGGTTGTTGCCGGAGAGATTGGTGGGCAAGGGCATGCCACCCGCCAGGGTCAGGTCGAGCAGGTACAGGTAGGCCACGGCATTCAGATCGAAACCACCCCGGACGGTGGCCGTCCCCGGACCATTGAGGGCGCGCAGGATGATGGGATACTGGTAGGTGCCGATGCGGTTGGCGAAATAGTTCTGGCAGTCGTCCGGCTCACCGGGTTCACAGGGATACTGGCCGGGCAGCAAGTTGATGCGGTAGCCGGTGCCGGTCAGCGTGGCGCCCCCGGGGATCTTGGCCCACGCGGCCGTAAGCGTCCTGAGTGGCTTACTGGGCGACAGGCCATTGTTAGAGTCATTGCCGTTGGGAGCCACATAGAGCTCTTTGAGGGTGGGGTTGCCGATGGGATAGGGGGCCAGGGCGGATTGCCCGCTCGCAGGACGATCGACCCAGGGAGGTTGTGTGAGGCTCGAAGCCTCGCCTGCCTCGACGCCGGGCGCCAGGCAAGCCGCCGACTGCAACAACAAGGCGACCAAGACCAGAAAGCCGATACCGAGACGGGCGACGCACTTGCACTTTTCCATGTTCGGCACCACCTTTCAGCTCTGGAGCAGGTCGCCGCCCCACCCCACACCGGGAGGGCGGCTTGGGTCCACATGCACAAGCCCTTCGCTCCGTGGCCTCCGAACGCCTTGCTTGGCGAGCATGGGCGTAGCCCTAGTCCACGTCGCTCCTGGCCATTGCACCGCCATTGGTTCCCCCCAATGGCAGTAGTTTACAGTCTCCTTGAATCCAGG
>CAYQDH010000766.1:0-1948 GCA_964416075.1 uncultured Anaerolineales bacterium
CGACCACCCTGAAGAGGCGTACGAAAAGGCGACTTAACCAGGCGAATTTGTCCGCCCTAAGGCTCCCTTGATGGCCGTGAATCAGCAGCAGTGCTATGGCTCCGTCGGGCCCTTGCAGCCTCAGTGCTTCCGCAGCGAGAGCGGCTTGTTGGGCGTCGTACCGAGCGGGATCCACCAACCCGCCCCATTCGATATCGTGATTGCCATAAACGCGGTGAATGCGCCTATCGCCGTAGCACCTGATGGCGGCATAGACCGTCTCCCCGTAGCGGCGGACAATCGCGGGGAGGTCGAATTGCCAGAACTCTTCGATATCGCCCAGCAGGATCAGCTCGTAGCCCTTCTGAAGGTAGTAGTCCAGCGCGTATAGCATGTGGAGTTCGTTGGGCCAGAAATCGTCCGCTCCTCCCCCGTTGCCCAGATGCACATCACTGAGGATCACATAACGATGCCCCGTCGTGGGCAGCGTCGGGACCCCTTCCTCGGTCCATAGAGCGGAGAGCTGTTTCCATGTGGCTGTCTGATCCAGCGATGTAGCCATGTCTTCCCCCAAGTAGTGATAACCCATGGCGCAGGGTGCCATTTGATGCCCAATGATGATCCTGTATCGCGATTTGCCAAATTGCGGGCCTCAAAGTCATAGGTAGAGTAACAAGGCGCCGCGATTGTGGGAGTATAGACGCCGCACCCATATTCTTACATTATAGGCGCCGCCAGGGAAATTCCGATTGCTATCGCGGCGCATGATTTGATACAATATGGAATGATGGGTGGTAGCCCTATGTCGCGCGGAGGGCTTGACCGCGCGAACTGAGCCCGGAGCGAACCATGTGCCGCGACAAGCAGACATCCATGTGGTTAGCACGGGGCCTGCGCCATCTCGGATAGGCTGATGGAGGGGGAATAGCTGTGGCCACATCCCTTTTGCAGAAACTGCAGCTCAAGACCGGGCAGCGCCTGGTAGTCTTGAGTGCGCCAGAGGGTTATGCTGAACGGCTGGCGGTGGAGTTACCAGGTATTGAGCTGCGGCAGCCAAGCGCCGATGCGGCCGAGGCCGTGTTGCTCTTTGCTAGTAGCCTGGCGGAGGCGGAGCGCTTGATGCCCGAAGGGATCCGGGCGGTCAAGGAAGATGGCCTACTATGGGTTGCCTATCCCAAGGGTTCCTCGGGGATCAAGACCGACATCAACCGCGACACCCTATGGAGAGCCAGCGAGTCCACTGGCTGGCGACCCGTGCGCCAGGTGGCCATGGACAATGTCTGGTCGGCCATTCGCTTTCGGCCGGCAGAGAGGGTGGGAATGTGATCGACCGAGGAGAGTGGTGGGCATGAGGCAGAGGTGGACTTGGTGGAGGCAGCGCATCGCTGGCCTTCTTGGTTATGGCTCGTTGGGTAGGTTATCTTCCAAGGGGGGGCATTTGTTCGAATTCCATGATCCGGGCAAGCTGATCGACGGCGATCTGGAGCTAGTGTTGCTGGACACGCATCCGGGTGACCCGGTGCTCAGATGGGTACCCACCTATCGCTTCCAAATGACGCTGCGGGGGCAGTATGATCCCGTCGGCCGCATCGATCTACGGATGGGCAACACAGAGCACATCGTCAAGTATGCGGGGCACATAGGCTATGGGGTGGAGTCTGCGTATCGGGGCCACCACTATGCCGCCAGAGCCTGCCGACTTCTGATGCCCCTGGCACGCAGCCATGGCTTGCAAGAGCTATGGATTACCTGTAACCCGGATAACATCGCCTCGCGCAGGACGTGCGAGTTGGCCGGCGCCGAGTTCATGGAGATCGTTGATCTACCCAAAGATACGGACATGTATATGCGCGGGGAACGCAGCAAGTGCCGATATCGGCTAGAGTTGTGAAGGGAGCACTGGACGATCGCTCCGATTTTAGCAGCTTGGGATGAGCGTGTCCAACCAAGCATCTCCATCGAGGATTTT
>CAYQDH010000767.1:0-1947 GCA_964416075.1 uncultured Anaerolineales bacterium
CAGGGCTTTGGCAAAGTCGCTGCGCCTGTGAGATTAGACGCAAACAACAGGGTTTGGCTATGGTGAGCGGGGATCCTTCCCTTCGGTCAGGATGACAGGATGGCGACAATGCCAAAGCCCTGAGGCCTGGGTGACTTTGGCTACAACAACGCGCTTCACGGGTCAGGGTAGCGTGCAGCACTGGAACTCGGCATCGTTGAGCGCGGTATCATCGCCGGTTATCGGCGCCTCAACCTTTGTCCTGATGCCACAGATGGCCGTGCCCGCGGGACAGCTCTGCCACGCTTTCCACTCTCCCCAATTGTGATGCACCGTGCCGCGCAGAATGGCCCCGCTCCGGCTGGCGCACTGGAACTCGGCATCGACCGCGCCCGTATCGTCGCCGGCCCCCAGCGATGGCTCGATCCTCAGCCGCGCGCTGGTGATGAACCCCTCGCTCTCGCCGCATGCCTGGGGCGCCGACCAACCGCCCCACGGAGCGCCCCCCGAGGAGATCTCTTGGCGGCCGCTGGCATTCGTCCCACACGTCAAGCGGATGCCATTCAAAGCGGTGTCGTCACCCAAGCCCCCTTGGTCACCCTCCACGCGCAGCGACACCGCGTAGGCCCACTGTCCCTCAGGACACCGCTGCTCCGCCGTCCACCCGCCAAAGGGCCCGCCGTATGGCCCGATCTTGCCCACAACCTGCCAGGGCATGGTGACAACCACCATCTGGGCGACGCTCTTTGTATCGGAGCCCTTGGCGTTGCCAACAGTCAGTGTGACGGTGTAAGACCCGCTCTTGGTGTAGGTATGCTTGGGGTTCTCGTCGCTCGACGAGCTGTTGTCGCCAAAATCCCAGCGCCAGCTCGTCGGTTCGCAGGTCGAGAGATCGGCAAAGGCCGCTTCGTGGGGCGCGGTCCCTTTGGGGCGATCGACACGAAAGTCGGCGACCGGCGGGCAGCCCGGCTCGAGCACCACGATCCAGGCCTCCTTGACGGCCGTGTCAGAGCCCGCCGCATTGGTCGCTGTCAGCTTGATGGTGTAGGTCCCCGCCTGGGTGTAGGTGTGCTTGGGCGGGGCCTGGCCGTCGTCCGAGGCGCCGTCGCCCCAATCCCAATGCCAGCTCGTCGGACTCCCCTGCGAGCGGTCTACACAACTCACCTGCAGAGGCGCGTCGCCCTGGCGCTTATCCACCACCAGGTCGGCCACCGGCGGCTGCCCCTTGGAGACCAGCAGCACCACCCCCGACCCCCGCTTGACCCTGGCTCCCTCCGCGGGCTCCGAGCGCACCACCCGGCCATGGGTCAGCTCAGCGTCCTGCACCTCGTCCACGCGGGCCACCTGCAGCCGCATTTCGCTCAGACGTTTGTTCGCCTCGCTAACCTCCAGGCCCCGCAACGAGGGAACCGTCACCTTGCGCGGCCAGAACACGGCGGCCAGCACAATAAGGACGATCGCCGCCCCAATGGCAGCCACGATCCACCAGGGGAAACGTTTAGGCGAGGGGATTACCTCCGGCGCGGGCACCTGGAAAGTGACGCTGGGACCCTGGCTATACAGCTCGTCCGGATCCTGTACACCCACCACATCCAGGCGAAAGACGTACTCACCCGCCGGCGCATCCGGGGGGACCGCGATCTGCACCACATACTGCTCCGTGGTGGCGGCGGGGAAATCCCTCTCCGTCTCGCCCTCGACAACGAGCCATGGCGCCGCCGCAGGGCTCTGGGTCGCCACGAGCGCGCGCCCTCGCATGGGCCGGCCGCTCACGTTGGACACCGTAAACGATGCCTCGGCGCGGCGGCTCGCCCGGAGCAGGATGTCACAGGTAGGCGTGGTCACCGAAAATGGATTGGACATGGAGCCAACCTCCCTGAGCGCGCTATAAGCGTCCGCAAAGCAAGCGAACGGGTGTCCGGCGCGTGGGCCCACTGGCCCGTCCGCGGCTGACACCACCGACGGTAA
>CAYQDH010000768.1:0-1945 GCA_964416075.1 uncultured Anaerolineales bacterium
TCAGGTCAGCCCATTGACGGGAGGCATCGTCAGCCTCTACGACAAGGTGCGCAAGCGTGAGTTGGTTGACCCATCGAGCCTCTATCACCTCAACCAATGCCTCTTTGTCTCAGACGGCGTCGAGCACACCCCTGGGCGAGCCGAGGTAGCCCTCGGTTCCTCTGGGCCGGTGCTGGCGCAGATGGTTATCCATGCCCAGCTCAAGAACACGCATCTGGTCAGCACGGTTACTCTCTACGCTGACCTGGATCGTGTCGATATCTGCAACGAGCTGCACAAAGCGCCGACCACGGAGAAGCAGGAGCTCGATTTCGTGTTCCCCTTCCATGTGCCGGGGAGAAGGTATCATGTCGAGAGCCCTGGAGCCATCATCGATCCGGATGCCGACTATCGCCCCGGTTCTGGCCGGGCATTCACCGCCATGCGGCATTTCGTCGACATCGCCAATGAGGAGTACGGCGTGACCTTTTCGTCGCCGGATTCTGGCCTCGTCGAGTTCGGACACCGCACCACGGCCGAGGATCCCTTGGAGACGGACCGGACCAATAGCACAGTGTTCGCTGTGGCCCTCGAGAACTGTGTGGATTGGCACGAAGCGGTGCGTGACCAAGCCGGGCACAGTGATTTTGTTTTTCGCTATGCCTTGCGTGGTCACTGGGGTGGCCTGGACGCGACCTCGGCCGTACAGTTTGGCTGGGAGGGCAACAACGATCTCGAGACCGTACTCCTGCCCGGTGACCAGGATGGCGCTCTGCCGGCTGCAAGCCACAGCTTTGTACAGGTGAGCCCACCCAACGTCGTGCTCACGGCTGTCAAAGTGGCTGAGGAAAAGGGCCTCATCGCCCGGCTCTGGGAAGTGGCAGGCAAAAAAAGCGAGGCCGCGATCACCGTGGCCGGCATGGGGTCCCTCGTGGCAGCCTATCGCACAGATCCGTTGGAGCGCGGTGATGCCCCTGTGCCAGTCCACGCTCAGCGGGCATCAGTCGTGGTGCAAGGGCGCGGGTTGGCAACGGTCCGCCTCCTACTGGCTCCGACGCCTGTGGCGCAGTCCGGGAGACGCGAATGATACGCCGCTAGCTGCCGTTTGCAGGCCAGCGCACTTGCGGTGCTATCAGCCCGATATGGTGAGTTTTATTGACATAATTATCTGAGTGGAGGATCCAATGTTTCAACGACCGGAGTACACGTGCTACCGCGCAGCCAAGCCCATTGTGGTCGATGGCCGACTGGATGACGCGTCCTGGCAGGGCGCGGCGGCCATCCCGCTGGTCTGGGCCGATAGTGGGGCGCAACCTCGCCAACAGACCACTGTGCGCCTGCTGTGGGACGACCAGTACCTCTATGTAGCCTTTGAGTGTCAGGATGATGACATCTGGGGCGTTACCACCGAGCGAGATAAGGACATCTATAACCAGGAAGTGGTCGAGGTCTTTGTCGACGACGATTGCGATGACCACAGCTACATCGAGATCGAAGTAAACCCGCTGAACGCGGTCCTCGATCTGTTCGTACTCAACCGTGGTGGACCCATTCGCGGCCTATGGGGTTGGGATAGCCCGGGTCTCCTCACCGCCGTGCATGTCGATGGCGATCCCACTCGGCGCGGCACGGCCGATCGGTCATGGACCGTGGAGCTGGCTATCCCGATGAGCGACTTTATGACCGCCCCGCACTTGCCGCCGCGCCCCGGGGATGTGTGGCATGCCAACGTGTACCGCATCGACCGCGCCGAATCGGGGGATGAGTACACCGCGTGGTCCCCTCCGGGACGGATTAATTACCATACCCCCGAGCGCTTTGGCCGGCTGGTTTTTTCCACGATCGAAGTCTAGTTCGGCTGATACAAGTCCGATCTGTGCCACGTGGCCCCGTGAGCTCGCCTGCGAACCTACAGGCGAGCTCACAATTCTTCACCATAGGGCGCTTGAGGTCGGACTCGTTGCAC
>CAYQDH010000769.1:0-1930 GCA_964416075.1 uncultured Anaerolineales bacterium
AATTTAGGCAAATTGCGGTACATGAAGATAATCTGTCGGCATAGTTGACAATCTCAAGACGGTGGCGATGATGGCGGCATCCATCGAGCGGGTACGCTCGTCATGTTCGATGTTCAGAATACAAACGAGGAGAGGAGATGGCGATGAAGATCGGCGTACGCACGCACCACGGTGAGGAACGCAACCTGATCGTCGCGCAGCAGATGGGCGCGCAGGGGGCCAGCCTGTGGGTGTCGGCCTTTGAGGGCTTTCGCCAAGAACACATGCCGCGAATCGACGAGATGATGGCCATGCGCGAGCGTTTCGAGGCGCACGACCTGGAATGGACGGGCCTGGGCATTGTGACCGATGGCTTTCTGCAGAGCCAGCTGCTGGGCCTGCCCGACCGCGATCGCGACATAGACCAGTTCTGCGAGATCATCCGGCGCGTGGGCGAGGTCTACAAGGACAAACCGGCCTGGGAGACGCCGGTGATGATCATCGACCAGCGGCCCACCTACCTGGCCAGGGGCGGCTGGACGGGCACGGCGCGCGTGCCTGCCCGCGGCGGCGTGATGTTTCACGATTTCGACAACGATCGAGACGCCGACAAGCACGATGCCCCGGTGGGGCGCGTCTCCCTGAACGAGGTGTGGGAGCGCATCGCTTATATGTATGAGCGGATCGTGCCGGCGGCGGAAGAGGCCGACGTGCACCTGGCCACCCATCCCGACGATCCCCCCATGGCCGAGTATCGCGGCGCGGCGCAGGCCCTGAATGGCATCGCTGGCTTTCAAAAGCTGTTCCGGCTCTTCCCCAGCGCGCACAATGGCATGTTGCTCTGCCTGGGCTGCATGGCCGAAGCGGGCGAAGATGCCGTGGAATCGATCCGCGTCTTCGGCGCCGACAAGCGCGTGTTCTATGTGCACTTTCGCAATGTGATCGGCACGGTGCCCCACTTTACCGAGGTGTTCCCCAACCTGGGCAAGACCGATATGCTGGCCGCCATGCGAGCGCTCGTAGAGATCGGATTCCCAGGTTACGTGGTGTCGGACCACCAGTTCGGCATCCAGGGGGACGATGCTTGGGCCACCGTCAGCCACGCCTGGCAGGTGGGCTATATCACGGCGCTGCTGCAGGCGGTGGGCGACTAGGCCGTCCTGTACGGCGGGCAAGATGCCCGCCGCCGGAGTCACTATGACCCGGTTGAGAAGTATCGCCCTGGCCAAGGAAAGTTTGCCAGCCGAGGAGGAGTGAGCTTGGCCTACACGTTGACGGAACATGCCCGCGACGCCATGGAGAAGCGAGGGATTGCCGTGGAATGGCTGGAACGAACGCTCACGACGCCACAGTGGCGGGAGCCGGATAAAGTGGACGGTGCGCTCGAGCATCGCTTGGCCGTGATCCCCGAATTTGGCAACCGCGTGCTCCGTGTTATAGTCAATGCAAGCGCGGATCCCGAACGGGTCGTCACCATGTACTTTGACCGCGTTGCGCGACGTGCTATGCGAGGTGAACCATGAGACTGAAGATCGACCGAGAAGCCGATGCGCTATACCTGACGCTCGACGAGTCTGCAGCGGCCGAATCCGAAGAGGTCGCTCCCGGCATCATCGTGGACTATAACGACCAGGGCCAGGTGGTGGGCATCGAGATGCTGCACCTCTCCAGGCGCGCGCCCAACCTGGATATGAGCCGCTTACTGTTCGAGATGGTCCCAGAGATGGGACTGTCGACAGAAGCTGCTGCACAATAGATGGGTGATGGTGCGGCAGACCTGTGGCCTTGGGCCCCCAGGAGCCGGAAAAAGGCGGCTGATCGTCGCGCCGTTATGTGCCCGAAAAGGGGATGACTGATGGTCTCTCGAGCAAGTCTTGACTTTTGGCGGGAAGGTCGTAAGAACCCGCAATTCGGCGCTCCGGGCAACGAGTTCAGTCTCGACGGGCTGCGC
>CAYQDH010000770.1:0-1928 GCA_964416075.1 uncultured Anaerolineales bacterium
CAGTTTCTTTATGTTCGAACGGCGCCCCGCGCCGTGGAAATACTCAGGATGACGGGTGCGGGGAGGCTTGTGCTTCCGGCCCAATTGGCGCCCCGCGTCATGGGTGACTACCCAGAGCAATCACCACGGAACACACTGAAAACACGGAAAAGGGACATGTTCTCTATTCCCAGATGGCGCACCGCGCCATGGGTGACTACCCATGACTTTTATGAAGACCCGCAAGTTTGGCAACTTGCGGTGCGGGGACGTCATTCCGGCTCAAACATTTCGAGCCCCGATATGGGCATCTCAGAGTGACATAAGGGTCCATTGCGGTTGTAGTATTAGTCTGAGAGTTCTGAGGATACAGACATGCGCGAGAGGTCAAACCTAGATAAGGCGCAGTGTGTATACCAGAAGGGACTAGTCAATGCTGACCGCTCGGATGGAGGTCACCCGAGCGGCCTGTGTAGAGGTCAGCGCAAAGCGATGCCGCAGCCCAAGACGGCGAGCAAGGAGAGGATCCATCGCATAACCAGGCGGTCGAGGCGGGGACGCCGGCTGATGATCCATTGTCCATCGATGTAGCGCGGCTGAGGCTCATAGCCAGCCTCGCGCAAGAGATCCGCTTGGCGGATAAGCATATCTGATAGGGTGCATCCCGGAAACATAGCTCTACCTCCTACTACCGTGGCACTAGATTCTTCGTTCCCGATCTTTTGCCTTATTGTAGCAGGGAGGCATCTCCAAGCCGTCTACAAATGCGTCTCAAATCATGTCTCAGTACCACTTGTGCTATAATGTCCGCGTTGTCGTCGTTTTCGTCTTGATCTGCAAGTGGAGTGTATATGCTCGAGTTACTAATGGTCATTGGCGGCCTGGCGCTCTTCCTGTTCGGTGTGAAGATGCTTAGCCAGGGCATGGAACAGCTTGCTGGCGGCAAGATCCAGCAGTGGTTGGACAAAGCCACAAATCGACGCATAAAAGGGGCCATCTTTGGAGCCGCGGCCACGGCAGTGATCCAATCGAGCGGTCTGCTCATGGTCACGATGATAGGCTTGATCAATGCGCGCCTTCTCACCCTCGAGCAGGCCATCGGCGTCATGTTGGGGCAGGAGATCGGCACCACTATCACCGGCCAGATTGTGGCCTTTGACATAGGCAACGTGCGTTTCGTTGCGGTAGCCGTCGGCTTTATACTGCTCGAGTTCGGCGGGGAGAGCAGGTTGCGCCGCTACGGGCAAATCCTCATGGGTTTTGGTCTCATGTTTATGGGGCGTGAGCTTATGGCCGATACCGTCAAGCCATTGGCAGCCAATCCGGCCGTGGCGCAATGGCTGGCGCAGATGGGGCTGACCCCCCTCCTGGGTGTCCTGGCGGGCACGGTTATCACCAGTGTCATCCAGTCCAGCACGGCCTCCACGGGCCTAGTGATCGCCATGGGCGCGAGCGGTGTAATCACGCTGCCCGCGGCGATCGGGTTCATTTATGGTGCGAACATCGGTTCCTGCATCATGGGTTTCCTGGCGTCGATGCGCAGCGCGCCGCCAGCGCGGCGCGCCTCTATCGCCCAGATCACGATCAACGTCATTGGCGTTTTGCTCTTTTTGCCCTTTATTACGCCTTACGCTGCCCTCTTGGAGCGCACCTCGCCCAACCTGGCCCGACAGATTGCCAACGCTCACACGATCTTTAACATCAGTGTGAGCCTTATTCTGTTCCCTTTTACCAGGTCCATCGCTAGATTCACAACATTCATCGTGCCAGACAAGCCCAAGGAAAACGAGGTCCGCGTTACGCAGTTCATCGATGATCGCCTGCGAAGCGTGCCTTCCGTCGCCATCATGGAAGCCTCCAAGGAACTCGATCGTATGGGTCTGACCGCCCTGCACATGCTCGAATTGGGCCAGCAGGCCCTTGTCAACAAGGAGAATGATACGGCGCAC
>CAYQDH010000771.1:0-1921 GCA_964416075.1 uncultured Anaerolineales bacterium
CAGATCGTTGACTATCACTGAGTGGTGAGCAAAGAGGTAGATTCATGACCGTGCGCATACCAACCGATCGAGAGCCCACCCATCCCGGCGAAGTGCTGCTGGAAGAGTTTTTGGTTCCACTGGGTCTCGCCCAGCGGGAGCTGGCCGAGGCCATCCACGTGCCCTACCAGCGCGTCAACGAGATCGTGCGCGGCCGCCGCGGCATCACGCCGAGCACGGCCCTGCGCCTGGCACGTTACCTGGGCTCGTCCGCCAGTTTCTGGATGAACTTGCAGCTTCGCTGGGACCTCCGCCGCGCCCAGCGCGAAGAAGCCGACGCCCTAGAGGCCATCGAGCCCCGCCAGCCCTCCGCCGACGCGGCAAGTTAGCCCGCCCCCCGGCGCGAGCTCGGCGCGCTGGGCGCCACCCCGCGCTCTGTCTTGCAGTCGCTCCTCGCTGAGGCAGGCTCGCTGGCCCTGGCCGGGGGCGCCACGGAGATGGTCTTCACCTCGCTAGCGATCTACCTGTTCCGCAGGGCCATCGTCAGTTCGCTGGGCCTGCCCTTCAGATTCCCACCGTTGTCTGCCCTCCTGGCGCAGATCGGAGCCGGCCTGCTTTTGGCCCTTGTCAGCGTCATGCTCGCTGCGTTGGTGCCCGCCTACCGCATCAGCCGCCAGGACCCGGCGATCGCCATGAGAGAATGAATCCGGACCGCGGGGCTCCAGGCCCGCCCCTGTACCGCGTCCGCTCGACCGAGCGGCAGCATCTTGCCCGCGTCTTCCGCGGTCCGCGGGGCTCCAGGCCCGCCCATTGCGTGCCGCTCAGTATGAGGGAATGAGATCAATGATCGAGCTACACAACGTAAGCAAAACCTATTCCCTGAGCAGGGAACAGACGGTGCAGGCCGTGCGCAATGTGACCTTGACCGCGCAGCGCGGCGAGTTCGTGGTCATCACCGGGCGGTCCGGCTCGGGCAAGACCACCCTGCTCAACCTGGCCGCGGGTCTCACTAGGCCCACCGCCGGCGCCGTGACCCTCGATGGCACCGACCTGTGGACCATCTCCGAGCGGCAGCGTTCCCTGTTGCGCAGCCAAAAGCTGGGCTTTATCTTCCAGTTCCCCAGCCTGCTGCCCTCGCTCACCGCGTTGGAGTACGTAATCCTGCCCACCATCTTTCGTACCGACCAGGTCCTGGCCAACCCCGCACAGCGGGCGACCGAGCTCCTGGAATCGGTCGGCCTGGCCGACAAACTGGCCTCCTATCCGCGCCAGCTCTCCGCCGGGCAACAGCAGTGTGTCGTCGACGCCCGAGCCCTGATGAACCAGCCCGAGATCCTCCTGGCCGACGAGCCCACCAGCGACCTGGACGAGCAGACCGAGCAGGAGATCATGGACATCTTTCGCGACATCCACGCCCAAATGGGCGTAACCATCGCCCTGGTGACGCACACCCGCCAGCTGGTGCGCTACGGCACTCGGTCCATCGAAATGGCTCGCGGCGAGATCACCACCAGCTAGCTCAGTGCTACGTCGCCCGAGGCTGCGGTGGCGCGCCAGTGCCCACCTGGGGGGTGATCTCAGGGCCGCTGAGCCGCGGCCTACGGGGCACCGTTCCCATGGCCTGGTCATCGGACCCAGGGCGCAGCCAGCCCCCACCCGCCGCTCGCGGGCCAAGGACATGCGAGAAGCCTGGCCCGTGCCCCCTGCGCGCATACCCACCCCACGCGCCGGGTTTGCCAACGCCCTGCGCTCTCCCCCCTGCACCCCCCTGGATGGATGGATAGAAGGAAGGAGGGAAGGATCGATCCTTCCTTCCCTCACTCCGGATTGCAGATCTGCTTCTAGATCTGTATCTGTTTCTGTATCTGTATCTGTATCTGAGTCTGTATCTGTTGTGATCGTGGCGTCACTCGCGTGTTTCAAAAGCGTTTCAGAGGTGCTC
>CAYQDH010000772.1:0-1921 GCA_964416075.1 uncultured Anaerolineales bacterium
AAGAACACTAAGAAAGCGAAGTAACAATACCTTGGTGCCCTTTGTGTCTTTGTGGTTAGATCTCATCTTCATCTATGTGAAAGGTCCGATCATCTGTACGGGGAGGGCTGCTATGCGCTTGAAGGATAGGGTTGCTATCGTTACCGGGTCGGGGTTCGGCATCGGGCGCGCCTGCGCCGTGCGTTTTGCCGAAGAGGGCGCCGACGTGGTCGTGGCCGCGCTGCACGAGGAGAACGGCCGCGAGACGTGCGAGATGGTGGAAAAGGCCGGCCGCCGGGCGCTGCTCGTGCAGACCGACGTGCGCCAGCTGCCGGATATCCAGCGTATGGTCGATCGCACGATCGAGACCTTTGGGCACATCGATATCCTGGTGAGCAACGCGGGCGTGCAGAGATTTACCCCCTTTATCGAGATCAGCGAAGAAGAGTTTGACTGGGTGGTGGACACCAACCTAAAGGGAGAGTTCTTCTGCGGCCAATATGTGGCCCGCGAGATGGTCAAGGCGGGCAAGGGCGGCGTGATCATCAACATCGGGTCGGTGCAATCCGAGGTGGGGGTGGTCGGGCTATCGCACTATGGCTCCACCAAGGGCGGCATCCGCATCATGACCAAGGTGATGGCCTTGGAGCTGGCGCAGTATGGCATCCGCGTGAACGGCATCGGGCCGGGGGCCATCATGACCGGCATGTTCAAGACGCTCGACACCGCGTCGTTCAGCGAGGAGGAGATGAAGGCCGCCATCCCCATCGGGCGCGTCGGCGAGCCGCGCGAGATCGGGGATTGCGCCGTGTACCTGGCATCCGACGAGTCAAGCTATTTCACGGGCACCATGCTCTATCCCGATGGTGGTTGGCTGATTCGCTAAGGCGCGTCGTTCGCTTTGGCACGACACGGCCCAGTTAGGTGTTGTCATGGCAACCTAGACTAGCGCAAGACACGCAATAGCGGGTGCGCCCGGCCCAAGGGACCTCGTAGCGCGAGTTGGAAACTTGCGCCGCTTACTCTGGCACGATATGATCGTGTTACGCCTTTCCGAGCCAACTTGTCCTGGAGTAAGCCACGCAAGTTGGAAACTTGCGCTACGGAAGAGGACTGTGGAGCCAGCTGATCACGACACACTCGAGTACCAACTGTTCTACCGTCGCCGCCTGCCGCACTACCAACCAGGGGGAGCTACCTTTTTCCTAACCTATCGCCTGGCGGGGTCTCTTCCCGCGCACGTGATCCGGGCGCTGTGGAAAGAAGCCAGGCGCGCGTGGGAGCAGATCGACCGGATGCCCGATACTCCCGAGCGAGAGGCGCTGATTTACCGAGAACAACGGCGCCTCTTCGGCCTGTGGGATCGCGCTTTGCACCGCACGTCGTCAGGCCCGTTCTGGCTCAAGGATCCGAGAATAGCTTCCCTGGTGGTTGAAAGCTTGCACTTTCTGGATGGGCAGAGGTACGATTTGGCTGCCTTCTGCATCATGCCTAACCACGTGCATGTGCTCTTTACGCCGCGGTTGGACGAGACAGGCGCGTATCATTCCCTGGCCAAGATTCAGCATTCCATCAAACGCCACACGGCTCGCCTCGCCAACGCCATCCTGGAGCGGACGCGGGATTTCTGGTATCACGAGAACTATGATCATATGGTGCGAGACGCTACCGAGTTCGAGCGAGTCAGAGCGTATATTCTGAATAACCCAGTCAAAGCTGGCCTAGTCAAGAGCTGGGAGGATTGGCCCTGGTCCGAGGCCAAGGGAATGGATGGGAAGAGCTCGTACGTCGGGCCTCTTCCGTAGCGCCCAGCGCGACGGCTCTTCCGTAGCGCAAGTTTTTAACTTGCGAAACCTGCTCGGCGGGGGGTCGATGAAAGGCGTCGAAGCACCTTGGGCTGGTCTCGTGCTCGTGTGTGCGACGCAAGTTGAAAACTTGCGCT
>CAYQDH010000773.1:0-1915 GCA_964416075.1 uncultured Anaerolineales bacterium
TTTTGTTAAGCCGTGAGGCCTGGGCGATATGAGCGAGATCGGTGTGCAGTGGTACAAGCGCCACCGCATCTATCGCCGCAGCCTGTAGGCCATAGAGAACAAACCACGGAAGACACGGAAAAAATAGAAAAAAAGAAGAGAGGGAAATGCCTCTCTTCTTCGTATCTCCGAGGTCGGGCTTCTATCGGCCCTCTGCGATGATCCGATCCACGATCAATTGGCGGAACTCTTTGGAAAGGCTAGACCAGTAGGCGCTGAAACCGGTTACGCGCACCATGAGGTCCGGATAGAGCGAGGGATCCTCGTGCGCGGCGAGCACCTGCTCCTTATCCAGGATGTTCAGGCTGATCTCGGTGCCGCCCAGGTCCATATGCGTGCGGATCACATCCACGGCGTTGTCCACGCCACTCTCATCGCGCGCGAGCCCGGGGTCGAGCTCCAGTTGCATGGGCGCCGGGTTGCCCCAGAAGGGACTGACGGCGGCGACGGCCACGGCCAGCGCCGTGGGCGCGCCATCCTGCCGGAAACCGGGATCGGGGTTCGGCCCATGGGAGATGGGCGCATGGGCGTGCCGCCCGTTGGGCGTGGCCCCCAACACCTCGCCCATGGGGATATTGAGCGCCCAGGAAAAGAAGCCTGGGATCAGGTTGTGGCCATCGGGCGTGGGCTTGCTCTTGACGATGGTGGTGAACAGATCGGCGACCTTGACCGCCCATTCGTCGCCCAAAGAGCCCCCATAGCCGAAGCGGCGGATGTTCTTCATAGACAAGCGAGCAGCCTCGCCCTCGGGGCCAGCCCAGTCGCTGTCGAGGAAATCCTTGACCTGCTGATAGGTGTACAGATGCTCTCGTTCCACGCGCTGGTCGAGGGCGGCAAAGGAATCGGCCACGGTAGCCAGAGCGGCGGCGTCGAGGCCAAAGTTGATATAGTCCAAGGCGCCGGCCTGCGAAGCATCCAGCCCCTTTTCGATAGCGCCGTGGCATAGCAGGTCCAGCGCCAACTCAGGGTACACCTTGTACCCATTCTTGACCTGGTAGTCATAGCCGTCGCGCATGAGGTCCACGGCGATCTCCAGGTGCTTGACGAAACGCTGCCACAGGTCGTTGATATTCGGCTCGACGGACGCATCGGCCATCATCTCATTCCAGGCGACCTCAAAGACAGCGCCTAGATTCACCTTGGGGCCATCGTTCAGGCAGTATTCGCGACCGGGGAGGGCGAACCAGTGACAGCCGGAGTAGGCGCGCTGGCGGGCCAACTCGGGCGGGATGCCGTTACGGGCATAGCCCGAGGTGATGTTCTCCATCCCCACAAACTTGGGTATGCCCTGGCGGTTCTCAAAGAGGACCTCAACGCCACGGCGAAGGAGACCCGGGTCGGTGTTCTTGCCCACCGAAACGCCGATGTTGACCGTGGTATGGAGGCGTTGCGCGGCCTCCAGGCAGATATAGGAGACCTCGTTGGTGGCATCGCTCCCGTCTGAGGCGGGGCCGCCCACCTGGACATAGCTGGTCTCATTGTGATAAAGGCTGGCCACGATAAAGATGGCATCCTCTTTGGTGAGGATACCCGCAGCCACGTCGCGCTCATAATAGGGCGTAAGGAGCATGTCGATGCGGCCGAGCGACCCCGAGCCGCAATACATGCGAGCCATCATCTGGTACCAGGAGATCCACTGGCAGGCCTCGCGGAAGGTGCGCGGCGGCTCGCTCACCAGGTGCTGGTTGATCTCGGCCAACTCGGCATAGTTCTGGCGGAACTGGGGGTTCTCCTCCGTCTGCGCCCTCTCGCGCGCAAGGTCGGCGTTGCGCTGGATCCAGCCCTGCGTGCCGAGCACCATGTGCTCCAGGCCATTGTAGAACTCGACATGCTCGGGGTAGTTCTCTGCGCGGTAATAGCGAATCTTGTTCAGGAT
>CAYQDH010000774.1:0-1895 GCA_964416075.1 uncultured Anaerolineales bacterium
TGATGGCCGTAAGCGCATCTGGGTCACCGAGTTTGGCTGGTCTACTGTAGAGGGCCTGGGAGCGGCACCGGCAGGAGGCTATGAATACGCCGCCGACAATAGCGAAGGAGAACAAGCACAATTCCTCGTTCGCGCGTACGAACTCGGCAGAGGCTGGGGTTGGGTCGGCCCTATGTTCCTGTGGAACCTGAACTTTGGCCCAGTATCTGGCAAGAACGACGAGAAGGCAGGCTTTGGCATCGTACGCCCGGATTGGAGCCCGCGCCCCGCGTACGCGGCCTTGCGCGATATGCCCAAATAAGCGTCATCCGATTCTGACTGCATAGAGCACGCTCCCCATACAGGACGTGCTCTATGCTGCTTTATCGCCCACAAGCTCAGCAAGGGAACCTAACGAGATGTAGCGGCGTCCATATCCATGGCATACCACCGCTAGCAAAGGAGTAAGCTGTCATATGCATCACGCCAGATTCGTGGGACGCATCGCTTGGCCCCTACTATTGGTCCTGACCCTCATCGGGGTCGGTTGCGCTCAGCAGGGCGGCACCACGGGAACATCAACATCCCAAGCAGGGCCAACCAGAACGCTCAAGCCCACCTTTACCGCCCCGCCGCCGGTCACTGAAGAGAGCTCGAGCGTCACAAGCACGATTCAAGTCACCCAGGAACCTTCCCTAGTACCCACCCTGACGCCCAAGACAGAGCAGAGCGAGGCAAAAGCCACAGCAGCGCCCCAGACGGGCGGCGAGACAAAAGAGCCGACGAGCACGCCCGCTCCGGCGCCCACGCCCCTGCCCAAGTCGCTGCAGATGAACTCTCCGGAATATGGCATGCAGATATTCCCATGGTGGCGGCCGGAGGTCGCCAGCCGCGATATGGGGATCGTTCGCGACGCGGGTTTTGGCTGGGTCAAAGTGAACTTTGGCTGGCGCGATATCGAGGGCGATCGCAAGGGAGCTTTTGATTGGTCACGCACCGACAAAATCGTCAAGGTGGCCAACGAGATGGGCGTCGACTTGATGGTCCGCATCGATCACCAACCTGCCTGGACAGGGGGGGGCTTCCCCACCAATGGGCCTCCCGATAGCACGCAGGACCTGGCCGATTTTCTGACGGCAGTAGCGACTCGATACAAGGGTCGCATTCGTGCCTACGAAGTGTGGAATGAGCCCAACCTGGCCCGCGAATGGGGGGGCAAGCTGCCTGATCCCGGCGCCTACGCCAAAATGTTGCGCCCTGCGTACGGGGCGATCAAGTCGGCAGATCCGAATGCCATGGTCATCAGCGCCGGCCTCTCGCCGACTGGCACATGGAATGAGCAGTCGCGGCCAGACGATTGGTACCTGGAGAGCATGTACATCGCGATGGGCAACAGCAGCGATGGCTACTTTGACGTACTTGGGGCGCACGGCGCCGGCTACAAAAGCCCACCTGAGCGCGACCCGGCTGAGGTCGCGGCCGACTCTAACCTGGGCGGCCATCGGGCCTTTTGCTTTCGGCGAGTCGAGGACCTGCGCGCTATCATGGTCAAGTATGGCGACACCGAAAAACAAGTTGCCCTCTTGGAGTTCGGCTGGACCAGTGATCCTCGCCCCGACTCACCTTACAATTGGCACATGGTGAGCGAAGAAACAAAGGCTGACTATCTGGTGCGCGCCTACCGATATGCCCAGCAGAATTGGTCGCCCTGGATCGGGTTGATGAGCCTGATCTATGTCTCCGATCCGGACTGGACAGAGGCAGATGAACAATATTGGTGGGCCATCAGCTACCCCGGTTGGCCCGAGTTCAAACCAAGGCCAGCCTACACCGCTCTGAAGCAAATGCTCAAGTAGGTAGGCAGGGCAATAAACACAAACAGCCGACCCGCTGGCGCCAGTGGGTCGGCTGTTTGC
>CAYQDH010000775.1:0-1894 GCA_964416075.1 uncultured Anaerolineales bacterium
TGCTTGTCCCGGCCGTGAATCTGGTCCTGACATTTCTGGGCGATGTCATTCAGGCCTGGACCGGGCGTCTCAGGAGTTTGCCCCTATCATCTGTGCGCACAGCCGGGCTTCGCTGGCTGTTTTCGTTATCCTTCCTGCCCTATGAGGCAATCATCTCTCTAGATGCCATCGGTACGACTCTGGTGCGTCTTTTCATCAGCCAGAAGCGACTCTTACAGTGGACGACCCACGCACACACCGTCAGTCTCTTTGGACGCCATGCCAAACTAGCTACGGTATGGGACCAGATGTGGACCGAACCCGTGGTGGCCGCGATCATCGCTCTTACCTTAGGGGCGGTTCGAGTGACGACTTTGGGCATCGCCAGCCCCCTGCTGTTGCTCTGGCTGGCATCGCCGTATCTTGCCTACCATATCAGCCGGCGCGCGGTGCAGCGGCAGACCAACCTGCTGGATGATGATATTCGCCAACTGAGACGTATTGCTCGTCGCACTTGGCTATACTTTGAGCGCTTTGTGGGGCCCGACGACCACTGGTTGGCGCCCGATCACTTTCAGGAGGATCCTCTGGGCGCGGTGGCCCATCGTACATCCCCGACTAACATCGGCCTGCAATTGCTTTCGACATTGGGAGCATTTGACCTGGGGTATGTGGGTCTCTTTGATCTAGCCTTGCGCCTACAAATGACGCTCGACAGCGTGGATTTGTTGGAGAAGCATCATGGGCACTTGTTGAATTGGTACGACACGCATACGCGCCTGCCACTCCCTCCTCGTTATGTGTCCACCGTAGATAGCGGCAATCTGAGGGCCATGCTGATCGCCCTGGGACAGGGCTGCCAGGATGTGCTTCTTGGCCCCGTTTTACGCTGGAGCCGTCTGGAAGGCCTTGTGGATACGTGCGACGTCCTGCATGAGATTCTGGGCGAACTCGGCTTTGGCAAGAGCCGACTGGCACAATACCTGGGCGAGGTTTGCGAAAGGATATTGGCTGCCAGACAAGACTCTGGTCGTTGGGTTGGGTTACTGCAAAGACTGGAGCGAGACGATGCCCAGCGCATCGATCGGCTTCTCCTGGACTTGATTCAGGAGAATGGGGGATCTCTGGATTCGGCAGGGTTGCAGTTGCTTCGAATATGGATGGAGCGGGTGCGGTATCATGTCCAGAGTGCATTGCGTGAATTGAACTCCCTCGTACCCTGGTGTACCTCGTTTAGTGAGGCACCCAGCTTTGTGACGGAGGCCAGCAGTAGTTCGTCCATCGACATTGAGTGGAGCGGGTTGGTCCAGAGTGTTCACCGCGAAGCCACGCTGGCGGATCTGCCCCGGATCGGCATGGATGCGAAAAGACATACCGAACACTTGATAGCGTTGCTCACTGAACTGGAGAACCAGCGGGATGTGGTTCTCGATGTTACCGCGTGGCTGGGGGAGGCGATGGCTTGGTGCAAAAAGCTCGACCTGGCCATCGCATCATCGATAGAGAGTGCCGGCAATCTGGCTGCAGAGTTACGCGACATCGGTGAAAGAGCTAATACTCATGTCGAGGTAATGGATTCTGGCTTTCTCTTGGACCCTGTACGTCTGGTCTTTCACATTGGCTACAACGTCGATGAGGCACAACTAGACGGAAGCTATTATGATCTCTTGGCCTCAGAATCGCGCATCGCGAGCCTTGTGGCTATTGCCACAAAGGATGTTCCGGCGAAGCATTGGCTACATATGGGGCGTCCCCTCGCAGATGTAGATGGCCAGCGTGCGCTGGTTTCCTGGAGTGGCACGGCATTCGAGTATCTCATGCCTTCCTTGATCATGCGGGACTATCCCCACACATTGCTGGCTGCCAGCAGCGAGGCTGCCGTTGCTCGACAAATAGAGTATGGAAGAGAGAATCA
>CAYQDH010000776.1:0-1893 GCA_964416075.1 uncultured Anaerolineales bacterium
CCGGCCCGCAGATATTGTGCGGCGCCACGGGCATGTAATAGAGGTCGGCCATCGAGGCGATGCGCGTCGCTTCCAGGATGCCGCCCAGCCGCGAGATATCGGGCGAGACAATATCCACCGCCTGCTTCTCGATCAGGTCCATGAAATTGTGTCGCAGATAGATCTGCTCCCCCGTGTGGATGGGGGTCGATGTGCTCTGGGTGATCTGTTTGAATTGATCGGCCGAGACGTTCGGCGTATAGTCCCCCGCGACCGTATCTTCCAGCCACATCAGGTTCAGTGGCTCCACGGCCTTGGCAAAGCGAATCACGTCGGGCACCATCCAACCGGGGCCGCAATCCAGAGCCAGCCCTACCTCGTCGCCCAGGACCTGCTTCATGGCCTCCACACAGGCGATCGTATGCTTCAGGCCCTTTTCGGTGAGCAGGCCTCGGTTACGCTGGCCGTGGGCACGCGCCGCCTCCGGGTCGCCATAGAAATAATCGGGCACCTGGGCGGCCATCGCGGTGTGGAAGGAGATGGCTTGCTTGATGATGGTAAAGCCTTCCTTGGCCGCTTTCATCTTGGCCATATTCTCGGCGAAATCTTGTGGCGAAAAGCCGTTCATAGGGAATCGCACCGCGCCGTTGTACACGCGCACCCGATCGCGCACCTTGCCGCCCAACAGCTTGTACACCGGCACGCCCGCAGCTTGGCCGGCGATATCCCACAGGGCCATCTCGATGGCACTCACGGCGCTGCCCCAAGGCTTGAATGCGCCGAAGCGGCGAATCCTGAGCATCACCCGCTCCACATCCGTGGGGTCTCCGCCCAGGATGTGGGGCTTGTAGAACATCACATGCGGCTTGAGATACGGCTTGTACGATTCCACCTCGCCGTACCCGCTGATCCCTTCATCGGTTACCACACGGACGATGGGGTTCTGGCCGATGACGGCGCACTTGAGATCTGTAATCTTCATCTCTCTATCTCCCTTGAGCAATATTCGGCAGGCAAGCGCACGAGTGCCCTACCATGACCATATTGTATGGCGTCTGTCTTAGGCCGTCCAGGGCTAGATTCTCTTCCATCCCCTCTGGGGGCCTTGCTTTGAGGCCGCTGCCGGGGGCAATTGCACGGTTGTGTGGTAGATTCCACACTGCGATTCGTGTAGAATAGTGATCAGCTCTGTGTGTGGGAGCGTGGGCTTGGCACTGAGACCAGAGAACACAGGAAGGTAAAGATATGACTATCGTAACGCCAGATATCGAACGTCCGTCGAAAGAGCTCATCGAGGGCCTATCACACGTTGGCGCCGCCACGGCTGCGGGCGAGCTCTCTCGCTTGGGCATCCGCAGCCCGCACATCGTGGGGCCCGTCAGCAAGACGCCTGGCGTGCACGTGTGCGGCCCTGCCCTGACCCTGCAGTTCATGCCCAAGCGCGAGGATATCTCTGGCACTGGCGAGTATGTGGGCCCCGAGCGGCAACTGCACCGCCACGTGCTCTATCACACCCAGCCGGGCGACATTGTGGTCGTAGATGCCCGGGGCGATATGACCAGCGGCGTCTTTGGGGAGATGATGCTCACCTACTTCAAGGGGCGAGGCGGGGTTGGGGTGGTCATCGATGGCTGCATCCGTGACTTTCCCCATGCCAAGGAGTTGGGGCTTGGCCTGTGGCTCAAGGGCACGACGCCCAACTACCACGTGCAGACCAACATCTTTCCCCATGCGGTGAACGTGCCTATCGCTTGTGGAAATTGCCTGGTGATGCCGGGCGATATAATCATTGCCGACGACGACGGCGCTGTGGTGGTGCCCATCAAGCTCGCTCCAGAACTGCTCAAAAAGGCCAGTGAACACCACGAGTGGGAAGAATTCACCAAGCTGAGGCTCTCCCAAGGCGGTGACCTG
>CAYQDH010000777.1:0-615 GCA_964416075.1 uncultured Anaerolineales bacterium
ACGCAACCGCGCTACCAGGAGATACCCTCGCATACCATCCCCCAGGTCGAGCGTCCGGGCGGGGTGCGCATACGGGTGATCGCCGGGATGGTGGATGGCGTGCGCGGTCCGGTCACCGAGATCGTGGCCGATCCCACGTACCTGGATGTCACCGTCGCCGCCGGGGGCCTTTTCGAGCAGCCCGCGCCGAGAGGGCACACCGCTCTAGCCTATGTCTTCGAAGGCCAGGGCGAGTTCGGCCTGACCGATGATGAGGGAGGCCAGATGGTGGGGCATCCGCGCATGGTGGTGTTCGATGATGGCGACCTGGTGCGGGTGCGCGCCACGGGCGGAGCCGTGCGTTTTCTGCTCATCTCCGGACAGCCCTCCCACGAGCCTATCGCCCGCTACGGTCCCTTTGTCATGAACACTCGGGCAGAGATCGAGCAGGCCCTGCGCGACCTGCGCAACGGCACCTTTGTGCGGCGGTCATAGCACCTTCCCGACAGCCCGGCGCCCTTGTCGATCCGGTTCGTCGAGCGTACAATGAGGATCAGCGAGCCAAGTTATCATGACGCTAGGGGGAGAGGATATGACGAAAACCCAGCCACTGGTGACCACCCAGGCATTCGATGA
>CAYQDH010000777.1:625-1892 GCA_964416075.1 uncultured Anaerolineales bacterium
ATCACAGCGTCGACGGCCCGGTGAAGGTCATCATTTTGGCCGCAGCCCAGGGGGCCCGGCCCGGCGTGGCCTATCCTCGCGCGCTACAAAAGCTGGGCGATAAGGCCATCATCGACTATGTGATCGATCTGGCACGGCATTTCGCCGCTCCCGCGGATATCACCATCATCGTCGGCTATCAGCGAGAGGCGGTCGAGCGGTATCTGGGCCCCGCCTACAACTATGTATTCCAGGAAGAGGCCTTGGGCACAGGTCACGCCGTGTCACAGGCGCTGCCCCAACTCCAGGCTTTCGCCGGCGACTTGATGATCTTGTACGGCGACACGCCCCTTTTCCGTATGTCTTCGTTGCGTGGACTGCTCACGCGCCATCGTTTGACGGGCGCGGCGCTGACCCTGTTCTCCGGCATCACCAACCAACCCCTGCCCTACGGCCGCGTGGTGCGCGACCGCGAGGGACGCCCCATCGATGTGGTGGAGCAGGCCGATGCCAGCGAGGAAGTGCGCCGCATCCGCGAGCTGAACTTGGGCGCATATGTGGCTCGGGCGCAGCCATTGACCGCCGCACTACAGGAACTGAGCTGCAACAACGTGACGGGCGGATACCTGTTTACCGATGTGGTGAGCCACATGGTGCGTCTCGGGCAGAGGGTGGAAGTATACCAGGGCGCCGATCCCGATGAGGCGCAGGGAATCAACACACCGGAGGACCTGGAGGCGGCGGAGGTCATCCTGCAAAAGCGAGCCCTAGCCCCCCGACGCATCGAAGAAGAGAACATCATCGCCTTTGGCACAGGAGGGTGGCGGGCGGTCATCGCCGAGGGCTTTACCATGCATAATGTGCGGCGCCTCTCGCAAGCCCTGGCTAACTTGTTGATTCGACAAGGACTGGAGAAGAATGGCGTGCTCATTGGCTATGATCGGCGCTTTCTCTCCTCGGCCGCTGCCGAGGCCTCGGCCGAGGTCTTTGCGGGAAATAACGTGAACGTCATCCTGCTTAGGGAAGATGCCCCCACGCCGCTGATCACCTATGCCACGGTGCTGGCCAAGGCAGCCTATGGGTTGGCTTTTACCGCCAGTCACAACCCGCCAGAGTGGAATGGGCTCAAGGTGTTTCGTGACGATGGCTCGCTGCCCCTGGATGAAGAGACGCGCGTCATCGAGACGGAAGCCAATCGCCTGACCGCCGAGGATGTGGTCAAGATCGACCTGCCCCTGGCAGTGGCCTCGGGACGGGTGCGCTACGAAGATTACGTAAACGCTTATGT
>CAYQDH010000778.1:0-1888 GCA_964416075.1 uncultured Anaerolineales bacterium
AGGTGTTCGTAGACCTCTCGCGCGGTGGCCAACGCCGCCTCGGCTGAGCCGGCAGGCGGACCGGCGGGCTGTGACACCTCCTCACTGGCGGCGGTCGCCATCAGCGGGGGAGAAGAGCCCAAAGCATAGAAGTTGAGGGTCACCCCACCGACCCGCGTGCTCTCGCGGTAAAAGCGATCGCTCAGGGCCAGCGAAAAGCTGCGCGCCGGACCGCTGACGAAGGTCCAGACCTTGACCCCCTTGGCCTCTCGAGTATCGGTGGCCACGCCCGTAGAGGCGATTCTGTAAAGCGAGGGAGCGGCAAGGGTCACTTCATGAAAAGCCAGCTCGCCCAGAAGGGCGTCACCGACGGCGGGGACCGGCGGCGCCTGCCAGCCGTCTTTGTGGAGCGCCAAGATGGGATACCACTCGGCCAAGGTCGTGACGCTGTCGCTGTGGTGAAAGATCAGATAGCCTTGAGGATCGGTCGTCGGCAATTGCGCTTCGAAGGTCATCTGGACGACAGTGCTCTCCCATGGCCAGAGGGGAGGAGAGAGCGGCACGCGCAAGACGGTGCGATCAGCATCCGGCTGTGCGGGGAGCGCTTGCCCACGGCACTGCAGAGCGGTCACCTTGAGGCTCCCGCCGCCATAGATGGTGGTCGCGTTAGGATAGAGGCGAAAGACCAGCTCCGTCAGCAGAGTGTTCGTGACATTGGTGTAACGCAGAGTCAGTTCGCCCCGCACCAGCGCCGAGGAGGGGTCGAAAGAAGCCCAGATGCGATAGCGAGGTATCTGCGCCAGATCAGCCACATCGCTGCGGTACAATGGTTGCATGGCCAAGGCCTGACGCGAGAGATAGGGATCATCAGGGACAGCGCCTCGCTGTTGCGCGATGACAGGCTGGGGCGACTGAAAGCCCGGGATCGCGAGCAGAGCGACGGAAAGTACTAAAAGGACGACCCGCAAGCGATGTCCTCTGGAAATCGAAAACAACATGAGCACGCCTTTCTACGGACTACTAGTTACTGTACAGGAGTTGCCCTCCGGAGTCAAAGACAGGCCAGACGCTGGGTACGTCCGAGATATTGGGGCAAGCTTGCCGGTGCCAAAACATGAGGGAAAGTGAAATCAAGTTATCGAGTCGAGATGCCGCTACTCTCTAAGAGAATCCGTGTTACAATGGCACCGAGTCGGGCGCACTAGGCCGAGTTCAAGAGCGAGGCGCCTGGCCTTGCACAAGGGAGCGAGCTATGGTCCAAATTGTGACAGATACGACGAGCTGTCTGTCGTTCGAATACGGGCGCACGCACAATGTGCCCATCGTATCTCAAGTGATCCATTTTGGGGAAGAGTCCTATCTAGAGGGTATCGACATCGATACCGAGGGTTTCATGCGACTCCTGGCCACGTCGGCCGAGATGCCCCGCACCGCGGCACCACCGCCAGCGCTGTTCTTGGAGGTGTTTCAGCGGCTGGCGCCGCTCGGCGAGCCCATCCTCTGCATCCATCCCTCGGCCGAGGTGAGCGGCACAGTGCGCTCGGCTACCGTAGCTGCCAAGGAGTTCCCCGAGGCCGATATCCGCATCGTGGACACCCGGCTGGCGGCTTCTCCGCTGGGCACCATAGTTCACCTGGCGGTTGGCTGGGCAGAGCAAGGCCTGGATGTGGACACGATCGAGGCCCGCGTTCGCGCACTGTTGCCGCGCGCTCGAGTGTACTTAATCGTGGACACCCTGGAATACCTGGCCCGGGGCGGGCGCATCGGTAGGGCGTCGGCGCTATTGGGCAGCCTGTTGCAGATCAAGCCCATCCTCACGGCGCGCGATGGCCTGATAGACCAGTTCGAGCGGCAGCGCACGCAAAAGCGTGCGCTGCCGCGCCTCAGGCAATTGGTCGTGGAGGAGGCG
>CAYQDH010000779.1:0-1886 GCA_964416075.1 uncultured Anaerolineales bacterium
TGGCCAGCAACTCTTCCTCTCGATCGTCGTCCTGTTGCAGGCTGGTGGAGGGCTGGGGGCGACCCAGGGATTGCCCTGCCGGGGTAAAGGGATAGCGGGCCAACTCGGCGCCGCCGGCATCCCGCAGCACGATGGCATAGGCGCCCGGCGTGCGCGGGAAGAGGTCCCCGGCATCGGGGATGACGAACAACGTCTGCAGGCGCACCTCGTAAGTCAAGGGGTTGACGCTGCCCATAACCAGCAGGCGGTCGGTTTGGTCGACCTCGAGGCGGCTCTGCATGTTCACGCTGGTGAGGTGGGTCTGGAAGTAGCTCATCAAGCCCTCGTAGGTGAAGTCGCTCGGCCACTCATAGTCGCAGTAGGTCATCAGGTCTTTCCAGTCGGGCTCATAGATCGCGCGCGTGCCGATGTCGAACCCGTAGAGGGCCGTGTTGCCCGTCAGGCTGGGGCTGATGCGCCCACCGGTGTAGGGATAGCTCGGGCCGCCGCCGGCCCCACAGTAGTTGGCGTGGCCACGGCCATAGGTATGCCCCAGCTCATGCCCGCCGTACCAGTCGCCGTAGCTGCCATCGTAATCCCAGCCCCAGGTGCCCGTGCCTGTGGGGCCCGAGGCCACATAGGAAGGGATATCCATGGCGCAGCCGCGCATAAAGCCCGCCCCGTCACTGACCATGCCGTAGTAATGCGCTTCCCAGGGTATCCCGGAGAAGCTGATGAAATCCCAGATCTTTTTGGCCAGCAGCAGGGAGTTGACCTGCCCGCAGCTGGGCGTGGTCAAATCGCCGTCCGTATTCACCGACCCATTGCCATAGTAGACGCTGCGCAGCCAGACATCCAGGTCGTTGGCCGGGTAGGCGCGCTCCATCCAGTCGATCAGCTGGTCGCGATGCGAGGTGGGCGGATAGTAGGTGGTGCCCCCCACCTTGTATCCCACGCGATAGATGACCAGGTCTACATCGGGCACCGTTTCGAAACTCACGCTGGTAGAGATCGAGTTGTTGCCATAGTTGGTCTCCAGCGGATTGCGGTTCGGCCGGAAGAAGGGGATCAGGGGGTTGAGATAGGCCGTCAGCGAGACGGCGCCCTCGCGGTAGCCCGAGGGGAGCTCAAAGAGAAAGGCGTGGTTCAGGGTGCCGCGATCGGGCGAGGTGCGCGCGCTCACAGTGCCCGAGTTGATGGGGAACAGCAAAGTAGAGCTGCCGCCCCGCGACGCATAGAGCATGGCGAAGGTGGGGTGCGTGCCGCTCGTCGAGCGCACATGGAAGCGCACAAAGGTGCGCTTGTTCTTGACCAGGCGCACACTGTTGTTGAGATCCTGCACCCCTTGGGTCACCTCGATCTTGTCCGCGACCAGGTCGGTGCTGGGCGTGGGCGTCCGTGTCGGGGTACGCGTGGGAGTGGCCGTTCGCGTCGGGGTTCGCGTGGGGGTGTGTGTGACTGTGGGAGTCGGGGTTCGGCTCGGTGTGGGTGTTATGCTGGGTGTATAGGTAGGCGTATGGGTGGGGCCGGGGCCAGCGGGCGCATAGTAGAGATCGTCGATCGATTCGTTGAGGGAGGTGTTGCCATAGTCGATCATGAGGGTGCGGATGCGTCCCGCTGGGTCATGGAAGCCGCTGAACAGGGTATGTTCCTCCGGAGCATCGGGCACACGGATCTCGCAGATGAGCGCGCCGGTAACATCGTAAGCCATGATATGCGCGAGGGGTTTCAGGGTGTCCCCGTTGCCCAAGTAGAAACCGACGTACTGCTTGGCTGCGTTGAACTCGATCTTCATGGGCACGCCGGCGCTGGTGCCGGGGCTGACCGCGTCGTTGATGGCCACATTCGGGCTCGAGTGAGCCTCGGCAGGCTCGTTGGCATAGATCAGCGCCCGTGTGATGCCCGAG
>CAYQDH010000780.1:0-1868 GCA_964416075.1 uncultured Anaerolineales bacterium
GCACTTTTTGACAGGATTTGGGAACGACTAGGCGCGCATCGTCAGATGGACACCCGCCGTGCGAAAGGTCCTGGGCAGGGTCAGGATGCGCGGGTTCGGCCCAGTATATCTCCTGGCGTCCAGGAGCGCCGCGTCGATGGCTAACCCAACGGACACAATATACTCCACGATGGGGTGGCTTGTTAAGCGCGCCGGCGCAGCGCCCAGGTGTTGAAGCAGGGCGCGATGGGGTCTTGGACGGCCACGATGTGTGCCCTCATGCGCTCAATCATCTCCTCTTTGGCACCCGCGTAGGCGGGGTCGTCGATGATGTTGTGCATCTCGTCGGGGTCGCGCTGCAAGTCGTAGAGCTCGGCGGTATCAAAGGCATTGAACTCGTACTTACACTGGCTCGTGCGCACCCAGCGTTGCTCATAAGCAAAGGGGTGGTGGTGGCGCGTCATATAGACGTCGTCGCGGGGCTGGGGCAGTTTGCCGCCATGCAGGATGGGCAGCAGCGACTGGGCGTTAGCACAGGGAAAGGGGGCACCACCGGCCCACTGGACCAGGGTAGGCGTCAGGTCGTGCAGGTAGACGAGCTCGTCCGAGATGTGCCCTTGCGCCACGCCTGGGCCCGCGACGATGAGGGGGATGCGCTGGATATCATCATAGGGATAGGGACCCTTGTCGATCAGCTTGTGGTGGCCCACCATGTCGCCGTGGTCCGTGGAGTAGATGACCAGGGTGTCATCCAACAGGCCCTCGTCTTGTAGAGCCTGGATGATGCGTCCGGTCTCCCAGTCCAATAGGGCGCAATAGCCGGCGTACTTGGCCACGGCCTCGCGCCAGATAGCCTCGTCCATGTCCTCCACGCCCCAATAGTGGGTGCTCATCATCTTTTGCACCCAAGGCTTATTCTGCCAATCCTCGCGCATGCTGGGGGAAAGGGTCACCTCGTCGCCGGAGAAGAGGGAGAAGTAGGGCTCGGGCAGGATAAAGGGGTCGTGCGGCCCCCAGAAGTTGGCCCATAGGAAAAAGGGGCGGCCGTCGCTACGGCGGCGCTTGGCAAAGCGATGGATCAGCTCGATCGACTCCTCGGCCACATAGTGCTCATAGCTGGCCTCCACTGGACCCGTCTGCCGGGCATAGATCTCGAAATTCGGGTTGGCGGGCATGTAGACCACTTGCTCGAGCGTTGGCGTGGCCAGGCCGCGCTCATGCAAATACTCGAGATAGTGGTTGACCGGGTTGCGGCAGGAGTTGCGGAAGGAGCGCAGATAGATACCTCCGGCGGGGTGGGCATAGCCCAGCCAATCTTTCGCCTCGAAGCCGAAATAGCTGGGGCCCAAGTTATCGTCGATATGCCACTTGCCGGTGTAGCCCAGGCGGTAGCCTGGCCTATTTTGGCCTTGGGCTAGGAGTGCCGAGGCGAGGTTGGGAAGCTCGCGGCGGTAGACGGCGCTATTGGCGGTGACATTGTGTTGATGGGGGTAGAGCCCAGAAAAGAGCGAGGCTCGCGCCGGAGAGCAGACCGTGCAGGGCGTATAGGCCTGGGTGAAACGCACCCCCCGCGCAGCGAGGGCATCGAGGACGGGCGTCTGGGCCAGAGAGCCGCCATAAGCGGCGATGGAATCCATGCGCTGCTGGTCGGGGAAGATGAGGACGATGTTCTTGGGCTCGCTGGGCATGATAGGAATCTCCTTCGCTGTGCGCGACCGCGCTGCGTACGGGTTTTTAGGAATGGAACGAGGCAGAATGCTGGGCTACACGGACCGTAGCCTGGGCTACACAGAGCGCAGGGCAATATGCCTCGGCTACACGGAGCGCAGTGTAGCCGCATGTGAGGGTTCCGGCAAGGGAGATGCGTCGTCGACGAGTAGGTAAGGGCG
>CAYQDH010000781.1:0-1863 GCA_964416075.1 uncultured Anaerolineales bacterium
ACGATGTGGGATGTCGCCTTCGGTGACCCGGATGCGGCGCCTGAGCTGATGCTCGAGATGAACCGTCGCTACGGCTATGATGATTGGTTCTGGATCGCCTCCGGCCTCGAGGGCGGGCGCCGCGATGGCCTCTCTTTCCAGTGGCGGGAAGAGCCTGTGCGACGTACCGAGGGTGAGATCGTGAAGCGTTCTTGGGTCGATACGCCACGCGGGCCGCTAGAGCGCATTACTGCCTATCCCAAGTACGACCCTGCCTGGGAGATCGTCAAGCCGGTCAAGGAGATCGATCGCGACTGGCCACGGCTGAGGGCGCTGCTTGGGGAGGATTGGCTCTGGAAACGCCAGCTCCCTCGCTGGCACGACCGCCTGGGAGATCGGGGCATCTATCCCCTGAGCCTCGCTCTGCCCGTCGACTGGTGGTACGGCTGGCGAGATGGGACCGTGCAACAGCTCATCTACGACCTGGTGGATCGTCGCGACAAGATGCACGAGATCCTGGACTATTACCAGGACTATGCCCTGGTCTATCTCCAGGCCGCGCTCGAGGCGCGCCCCGACGAGATCATGCTCGGTGGCTCGACCTCTTCTCTGTCCGTCCTTTCCCCCGCCCTGTACCGTGAGTACAACCTGCCCTTCGTCATGCAAGTGACCCGGCTGTGCAAGGAGGCCGGCGTCGTCTCGCACCAGCATAGCTGCGGCCGTTCGCGGGGCATCGTGGAGATGAGTTATGCTGAGACGGATCTCGACGTCATCGAACCCCTGGAGCGCCCGCCCGGAGGCGACGTGAACCTGGCGGAGGTGAAGCGGCTGTACGGACACAAGCTCTGCCTAAAGGGCAACATCAACACCTTCGACATGCTCTTGCGGGGCACACCGGCGGAGGTGGAGGCGGAGGCGCGGGCCTGCATCGACGCCGGGGCGGCCGGGGGAGGCTTTTGGTTGTCCACCGGCGACCAGGTGGGTCGCGACACGCCTGAGGAGAACATCTGGGCCATGATCGAGGCGGCCCGTAAGTATGGGCGGTATGATCGGGGCGGGATCTGCCCCCCTGATGTGCCAGACCCAGTGGAGCGAGGTAGAAAACCATGATGACCTCACGCCAGATCATTGACGGCATGCTGCGCGGGAACAAGGTGGAGCGCATCGGTGTGCGCGATTGCCCTTGGCCCGAGACGATCGCTGCCTGGGTGGAGCAGGGCTACCCCACGCGTCGTGTCCACAAGGAGCCGGGGGAGTCGCGCTGGCGCCGCGGTGACGGACGCACCGAGGTGGTCACGATGGACGGTGAGTACGAGGAGCCTGTGCCCTATTGGGAGCACTTTCACCACGATCTGCTCGAGGTAGGAAACGGCATCGAGTGGATGCCCTTGCCCGGCGTGGACGAGCTGGTCGAAGAGACCGATGAGTGGGAGATCAGGCGCGATGGCACGGGCGCGGCGCACAAGCTCTGGAAACACAAGAGCGGCACACCCGAACACATCGGGTTCCGGATGACCTCGCGCGAGATCTGGGAGCGAGAGTATCGCCCCCACCTTGTGGCGTGGACCCCGCTCGGGCCAATCCTGAGGCGGCGCGGAGGGACCGCGAGGAGGCTGCGTCGCGGGGCCTGTTCGTATCCTATAACACCGGCCTGGCCTGGGAGTTTATGCGCTGGAGCATGGGCGACATCACGCTGTATGAGAGCCTGTTGCTGGACCCGGCGTGGGTGCATGACTATTGCCGGGTGTACACCGACCTGATCAAGAAGGGACTGGCCTACACCTTTGAGCGAACCGGCCTGCCCGACGGGCTTTGGCTCACCGAGGACCTGGGCTACCGAAACGCCCTCTTTGCCTCGCCACGGGTGCTGGGCGAGCTGATCTT
>CAYQDH010000782.1:0-1863 GCA_964416075.1 uncultured Anaerolineales bacterium
TTCAGCCAGTGGCGCGGCTTTGGACCGATGACGTGGGTCGGCTTGGAGAATTACCAAGCTATGCTCAAGGACCCCTATCTCGTCCAGTCCTTGGTCAACACGCTGGAGCTGGCCTATATCCTGCTCCCCACCGGTATCTTTATCGCCATTCTTTTTGCGGTGATCCTCAACAACAAGAACCTGACCGGGCGAGGGGTTTTCCGCACCATCTATTTCATCCCCTATGTCACCTCTTCGGTGATCGTGGCCATCGTTTTTACCCAGTTGTTCGACGATTCGATGGGCTGGGTCAATTACATCATAAAGACGATAGGCCTCTCGCCGGTCAAGTGGCTGCGCGGCTCGCCCTGGGCTGCCAAGACCGTGGTCATCCTCCTGACCCATTGGGGCGGGATCGGCTATAACATCCTGCTCTTCTTGGGCGGCCTGCAAGGGATCGAGCCTGAAATCTATGAGGCCGCCAAGATCGACGGGGCCAACGAGTGGCATTCCTTCTGGAAAGTAACCTTGCCGCTCTTGCGCCCGATCATCTTTTACCTGACCGTGATGGCTACCATCGGCCTGCTCAATATGTTCAACCAGCCGTATATGTTGACGGATGGAGGCCCGCGGGGCGCGACCACCACCTTGATGTTGCGCTTGTTCGAGATCGGCATGCGTGGCGCGCGCTACGGCGATGCCTCCGCCTTTGGCTTCTTGATCGCCATGCTGGTCATCGTCATCTCGGTGGTCCAGATCCGCCTACAACGCAGTTGGATTGGTTAGGAGAGAAGCATGACCACCCTGGTTAAGCCTACCCAAAAAGAGCGCCAATGGTCGTTGATCGTGTCGCGCGCTATTGGGCGAATTTTGCTCTATGTTCTGCTGGTCATTTTTGCTGCGATCTTTTTACTGCCCTTCTACGATATGTTCATCGGATCGTTCATGCAGGATTCGGATCTCTTTAGCAGTCGCCCCCGTTTCTGGCCGGTCAATGGCTTCGATGGCAAATCCTATGTGGAGATCTTTGGCATGGGCTATGCCCGGCCCCTGTTCAATAGCTTTTACATCTCGATTGTGCGCACCGCGGGGACCCTCTTTTTCTGCTCCCTGGCGGGGTTCACTTTTGCCAAGCGCCGCTTTCCCGGCCGCGACAAGCTGTTCATGTTGATGCTCCTGACCATGATGCTGCCCGCGCAGGCCACCCTGGTGCCCTATTACCTACTCCTGGTCAAGTTCTTCAAGTGGAGCGAGACCTACTGGCCCTTCTGGATCCCGGCCTTTGCGACCGCCTTTGGCGTCTTTTGGATGCGCCAGTTCATCTCCACCTCCGTGCCCGACGAGATGCTGGAGGCGGCCACCATCGATGGTTGTAGCCTGTTTGGGGTCTTTACGCGTGTGGTCCTGCCGACCATCACGCCGGGGCTTTCCGTGTTGGGTATCCTCACCTTTGTGGGCGCCTTCAATGACTTTATGATGCCCATGTTGCTGCTGAGCGAGCCCAGCAAGGTCACCGCGCCGCTCTTCCTGGCCAACTTCAAAGGGACGACGATCATCGCGCCGCGCTATTCGCTGATGTTCGCCGGCAGCACCCTGGCCACGGCGCCCTTGCTCATCATCTTTTTCACGTTCCAGCGCCAACTGATCTCCGGCATCATGTCCGGCGCCATCAAGGGCTAACGGCAAGCGCCGAGCCTGCTCGTTTGCTGTGTTTCCCAGAGGCACGTCTCATTCACGGGGCGTGCCTCTTTACGTCTGACAGGCGCCAACACTCTACATTGTGCCCGGACCGCGGGGCTCCAGGCCCGCAATACCAAGGCCGCCCGTAACTGGCCATGGGACAAGAGCGGCCCTGGAGTGCCGCGGTCCGCACCACTCTCAACT
>CAYQDH010000783.1:0-1862 GCA_964416075.1 uncultured Anaerolineales bacterium
ACAGATGGATTCCTTACAGCAAGATTGCCTCAACACCGACTTTAACGTGTGTGACATGCCGGATGGCAAGCTGATCGTGGGCGGCAGAGCCTGGCAGATGTGCAGAGAGGAGGGGTATGACCCCCTTCTCTTTGGCATCGGGGATGAATATCGCGGGCTGTGGTTTGTGCGCGGCAATATGCTCAGGGACCTGGCGTCGCTCAACAAGGAGGAGACGGTGCCCTATCTTGTGGGACGCCCCTGGGATGCATGGCCGCTGGTAGGCAAAGGCGACGAGGCCATGAGTGAAGAGGAGCTGGCGCTACTGGACCAGGTGGCATCGGTCACGCAGGGCGGCAACCAGGCCTTCGGTGACATTCGCTCCCTATACGAGACGAATCCCGGGCTACAGGTGCCTCCGTCCTGGGTGCGCAACTTGCAGGCATTGTGGTGGGGAAAGGACACAGGGGTGAGATGGCCCTGATCGTGAAAGAAGTGCGGCCCAAATCCATCCTTTCCGCCTCGAAGGTCTACCCCTACGTCATCAATCCCTATACGGGTTGCCAGCATGCCTGCTCCTACTGCTACGCGCGCTTTATGAAGAGGGTCACCGGGCACAAGGAACCCTATGAACTATCACTATGCCGATTGGGTCTATCGCAAGTACGGGCTGGAGGACAAGCGCACCGATGCGTTCTTTTCGAGGGCGGAACGCGAGATTGCGTCCGTTTGCGCCAAGTCCGGCATCGCTTGCTGAACGAGCCCCATGAAAGAACTGATCCTTGGCCGTGACCTGTGCGCCTTCTTGCGCCAGGCACAGGCGCACCCCGATAGCTGACCATTCCCGGCCGCACCTGACGGATTTTGTCCTTGACACATCCCTCCGACAACCTATAATCCAGCCATCTGCTATAATGCGCTATGCAAGGCAGCCCGGCCGATCCAAGGCCAGCACCTCTGCGGCGCCATTTCTTTCTATCCTGCAAATCCTGTTCATCCTGTCAGAAGGGTCTAGGACAGGATTTACAGGATGAACAGGATTAGGCGAGAAAGCAGGGCGGTTGCCTGGTTCTTATCCTTTTAGTCCGTTAGTCCTGTCTATTTTTCTTATGAGGGGGTGTAGTGTGGCAAAAAAGACCATCGGTTTCGTCGGTTTGGGGATCATGGGCACGCCCATGGCCGGGCACCTGCTGAAGGACGGCTATGGCGTCGTTTGCTACGACATCATGCCCGCGGCCATCGAGCGCGTGGTGGCGTTGGGGGGCAAGGCTGGGAAATCGGGCAAGGACGTGGCCAGCCAGTCGAAGGTGGTGATCACCATGGTGCCCGATTCGCCGGACGTGGAAAAGGCCTACCTGGGCGAGAACGGCATCTTGGAGGGGGCCAAGCCGGGCACCGTGCTCATCGACATGTCCTCCATCTCCCCGGTGACGGCCAAGAAAGTGGCGCAGGCCGCAGAAGCCAAGGGCTGCCCCATGCTCGATGCCCCCGTCAGCGGCGGCGAGGTGGGCGCCAAAGAGGCCAAGCTATCCATCATGGTCGGCGGCGACCCCAAGGTGTTCGAGGAGGCGCTGCCCATCCTGCAGATCATGGGCAAGGCCACGCTGTGTGGGCCCTCAGGGTCGGGGCAGGTGGTCAAGGCGTGCAACCAGATCCAGGTGGCGATGAATTTCATCGGCATGGCCGAGGCGCTGGTGCTGGGGGCCAAGGCGGGGGTGGATCCGGAGATCATCCTCAAGGTGCTCAGCGCGGGCTATGCCCAGACGCGGGTGATGGACGTGCGCGGCCCGCGCATATTAAAGGGGGACTATGCCCCGGGTTTTCGCGGCCGCTTTCACTACAAGGACCTGAATATCATCCGCGAGACGGCGCGCGCCTATGGC
>CAYQDH010000784.1:0-1837 GCA_964416075.1 uncultured Anaerolineales bacterium
AAAGGAGCGGGACCAGATCCTCTTCACCATCCGCGAACTCGGCTATGCGGCGACAGTTGAGGGTACGACCGATACCGTGTCCGTGGCGCAATTCGACTACAACTTTGCGGCGCGCGGTACCGCGTACCGGTTTGGCATGCAGCGGCAAGAGCCGAGTGCTCCCACGACCGGAGCTGGGCCCGTAATCCGGGAGGAACCTGCCGAGCGCGCACAGTTCGACTTGCTTGCTGAAGGCTACAACTTGAAGCGGTTTCGCGGGCGTGGCTGGCCCCTGCCGGCACCCGTCAAGTGCTATGGTTTCCCTGACCAGGTGAATGCTTACTACCAGAACGCCGGGTTCCTGTCGCAGTTCGTCCTCGCCTTTGAGGAACTCTTACAAGGCATCTACTATCTCGGGCCACTGCGCGAGTATCCGCACCGCAGTTATGTTTGGGCGGGAGAGCAGCCACAAGATGTAGGGCGCCGTGGCGAATTGGCGGTGCCCGCTTTGCTGGCTTCGAGCAAATGGGGCAAGGTCATCCGACGAGGCAAAGGACACCATCGCCAAACGGTCTCTGAGCGTGTAGCCGAGTGGCTGAAAGAACTGGGTCTCATTCACTCATTTTCCCTGCAACAGATCGCTGCAAACCGCAAAGACTATGAAGTCCGTATTCGTCATGCAGCGACGGCCCCAGAAGTCCTGATCACTGACGTTGGGTTTGGGGTATCGCAGATCCTGCCGGTGCTCGTGCTCTGCTACTATGTGCCCAAGGGGTCAACCATTATTTTAGAGCAGCCCGAGATTCACCTGCATCCGGCGGTGCAGGCTGGCCTAGCCGATGTATTTATCGACGCCATTGTCACACGTGGCATCCAGATCATTCTGGAGAGCCATAGCGAACACCTGCTCCGCCGATTGCAACGTCGTATCGCTGAAGGGGCGCTGGCTTCGGATCAAACGACCCTTTACTTTGCCAGGATGGAAGACAGTTCCTCGTCGCTAGAACAACTGCAGATGGATCTTTTCGGGAATATTACCAATTGGCCGGAGGGCTTTTTCGGGGACGAACTGGGCGAGCTGGTAGCCATGACCGAAGCGGCTATGCGCAGGCAGTCCCAAGCTGCGGACGGAGCGCATGAGGATCATTGTTGACACCAACGTGCCCGTGGTAGCGAATGGCCACAGCCAACAAGCCTCACCGGGCTGTATTGGCGCCTGTATCGGTCGCTTGGACAAGCTGCGCCGCGAGGACATATTGGTACTGGACGATGGCTGGATCATCCTCCGTGAGTATATACACAACCTTCGTTCCACAGGACAGCCGGGCGTAGGTGACGCCTTCCTCCAGTGGGTGCTCACCAACCAGCGTAACCCTCGTCGGTGCGAGCTGGTGCACATTATTGTCCACGAGGGCCCGGGCGAGGGACACTTGGTCGAGTTTCCAGACGATGCGGAACTGGTTGGTTTTGATCCCTCAGACCGCAAGTTCGTCGCCGTGGCTTTGGCGCATGCAGAAAGGCCACCGATCGTGAATGCGGTGGATCGCGATTGGTGGGACTATCGGGATCCTTTGTCCAAGCATGGGATCAACGTCGAGTTTCTCTGCTCCGATCTTTGGTCATCATAATGAATCCTCAGCCGCGCTGATTGACACCCAGCATCTTAGGGAGGACCCATGTCCTGTGATTTCGACCGCCTGTTGCCGCGCCGCGGCACAAACTGTAGCAAGTGGGACAGCTACGACGAGGATGTGCTGCCCATGTATGTGGCCGATATGGACTTTCGCTCGCCCGAGCCGGTGATCGACGCGCTGCGTCAGGAGGTGGAGCGAGGTCTGTTTGGCTATCCCAAAGAGCC
>CAYQDH010000785.1:0-1834 GCA_964416075.1 uncultured Anaerolineales bacterium
CGCTTCACTCACAAACATAGGCTAACCCGCGATAGCCGTTTCCGCGAGCTGCTGGGCCTCGTCCATCAGACTCTTGATCGGCTCCTCGGTGCTGAGGACTTTGGTTAGAAAGTCGTTGTACACCTGCCAGAGCTTGTTGGGTTCCTTGCGCCATTGAGGCAGCACACCCAGGTCGGCCGTCAGTACGTCGTTGATGAACGCCTGAGTAGCGGGGTCCGCCTTGGGGGCAAGCTTGTTGAGCGACGTCTTGGTGCTCGGCAAGCGAGTGTAGACAGGATTCACCAGATCCTGGATCGGATCCTCGGTGAAGGTCTTGATCAGAGCAATAGCCTCGGGAATATGCTTGCTGGCCGTCAGAACGCCGTTGATCACGTTGCCCACCACGATGCTGGCCGCCTTGCCACCCTCGGGGACGGGGATGCTGGAGTACATGGCATTGTCCAGGCCAGACTGCTTGGCCCACGCCACATGCCACGAGCCGCACATCTGGTACGCGCTGATGCCCTGGAAGAGCTGGCTATAAACCTGGCCCTCATCCGGGTTGAAGGTGAGGCCCGGAGGGGTGAACTTGTTGATCTCGCGCAGGAAGGTGTGTACCTGCTCGGCGTTGGGGTTGTTGAAAAACGGCAACGTGCAATCTTCCTTGCACATCTCGGCGTTGGCCTGCTTCAAGTACACGGCCACGCGGAAGATGCCGCCCACGGAAAAGCCCACAGGGCCCTGCAAGGTATAGCCAAAGAACTCGCCCTTGCCGGCCTCGGTGATCTTTTGGGCATGCTCGAGCAGCTCGTCCCAGGTCGCGGGCGCTTTGCTGGGGTCCAGCCCGGCCTTTTCGATCACGTTGGGGTTGCGCTCAAAGCCAAAGATACCGGTGAACTGGTTGATACCATAGGTCTTCCCGCCGGTTACGGCCGCCGCGTAGGTGCCGGGGATGAGGTTGTCCTTGATGTCCTGGATCTCATCATCGACGGCGACCATAGCGCCCAGGTCGGCGTACTGCTGGAAAAAGTTCTCGCCCACGATGGCATCCGGAGCGGTGCCGCCGAGCATGGCCGTCACCAGGTTCTGGCGCAACACTTCATCCCAGCCCATATCGATGAACTTGGGCGTAGCGTTGGGGAACTTGTCCTTGAAGCTCGCGATGACCGCATCCTGATACGGCTTGTACTTGACCTCGGTGGTATTGGTCATGACGCCCTCGGCCCAGTGCACGACCTCAAAGGGTCCTGCCGTGGGCTGAGCCGCTTCCTTCTGCACGACGACTGTCTCCTTGACCACTTCCTTCTGGACCGAGACCACCGTCTCCTTGACGATCTTTTCCACCTCGACCGCTTTTTCGACGATCGTGGTCACTTCGACGATCTTGGGCTGGCAACCCGCCAGCAAGGCGACCAATCCCGCACCGGCAACACCGGCGCCGCGCAGGAACTGGCGACGAGAGAGATTCTTCTGAGCCATGATCTGATCCTCCTAACCTTGGGAAAAAGACAGACTAGACGAACAAACTGGTGCGTTCTGGTATATCATCGATCGACCAGGTACACCTCCTTCCGTGTCGACAACCCTAACACCGGAGACGTCGACGAGGGCCAGTATAACACCGGGGCAAAACTGTGTCAACCAAGGCCACAGCCTCGTTGTACGCCACGCCCCTTTAGGTAAACTACGGCCCACTCGGGACAGAGTCTATCGCCGCTGCGCAGCCACGGTGTCGAAGTAGGTCCGGATATTGGCCAGCGGGATATTGTGCGGCAGGTCGCCCATGGCCTTGATGAAATGCCCCGCACAAGGCTTGGCCTCCTCCAGGCAGCGCGCCACCTCGCGCCGCACGTCG
>CAYQDH010000786.1:0-1830 GCA_964416075.1 uncultured Anaerolineales bacterium
CGGGCGAATACTGGTCGCTGGGGGAAAAGATCGCCCCCGCCTGGTACACGCGCAAGAGCCGCTAGGATTTTTGCATGGTCGGCAACTGTAGCTGCTGGTAGAAAAGATCAGCCTCTAAAGCCCCGCCGGGGGAGCACTGCATTGACCAGTATTCCATAACGTCCTATAATCCGGCTAGTGGATATCCGACCGTCGCGGTGTCGACCGGCTTGGCGTGGGAGGCCGTCAGTGCCCATTGGGCTGCACCCACAGATGAGGAACGTTAGATATGACAATCACGATCGTCGACGTGCACAAGGAAAAGAAATCGATCAAGGAGCTGCTTTCCCTGCTGGAAAATGGTTCGGAGATCATCCTTGCTGAGGGTGATGCGCCGATTGCCCGGCTGGTGGCCATTGGCCGTCGCGTGCCTGGACTGCACGAGGGGGCCATGTGGGCCAGTCCTGATTTTGACGAGCCACTGCCCGAAGACCTCTGGACCGGTAGTGCATGAAGCTGCTCCTCGACACGCACACGTTCATCTGGTGGGATAGCGCCCCCAGTAGACTTTCCCCTCGTGCCCTGCAACTGTGCCAGGATGCGAACAATGAACTGCTCTTGAGCGTAGCTAGCGTATGGGAAATGCAGATCAAGTTACAGCTTGGCAAATTGAGGCTCGAGCGTTCTCTGCCGGACCTGGTCGAAGGCCAACGGCGAGTAAATGGTATGGACATCTTGCCAATCCGGCTTGAGCATGTCCTAGCTCTGGAGCAGTTGCCTGCCCATCACAGAGATCCTTTCGACCGCCTGTTGCTAGCTCAGGCCTGCGTGGAGAACCTCGTCATCGTCAGCGCGGACCCCGTATTGGCCAGGTATTCCGTTGATGTCGTCTGGTAACCGTGGTACCTCGGGCCAACAACTACGCCGGGTTCGTCGCCGCAGCCAAGCCGGAATCATCCGGCGCCGTTAGGTAGCCGAGTCCGGCTGGCCTGCATGACGATCGCAGGAGCCAATAACCTTGGAAGAGCCGCCCTCCACCCCGCCGACGCCCCATACCGCCACGGCGCCCCCACCTAGGGCGGCTCGAGCGGCCCAGGTGACCGGCATCCTGAACCTGCTCTTTGCCGCGTACCATGCCCGGCTGGCGGTGCAAAATATCCGCTTCACCGTGAGCCTGCAAGCATGGACAGAGCGGTCGTCCCCGGGCGACGTCGCCTGGGAACCGTTGCTCGGCTCGGCGCTCCTGGTCACCATATCGCTGGGCCTGCTGGTGTCGGGTATCCTGCTGTTGTGTGGGCGCGCCGAGGGCCGCATCGTGGTGCGCGACCTGGCCATCGTGTTGCTGCTCTATTTCGCCTACGATGCCCTGGTCACCCCTCGCCTGATCAGGCTTTATTACGCGTTCGCGTGGTGGCCGGGGCTGGAACGTGCGGAGGTCATCGATGCTCTGTTCACTCGTAATCCCGCACCCGTCTCCACTCGTCGATCAGCGTTTCCAGGTTGCGGCGCGGCGTGTAGGGATAGATGTTGTCGATGGGCGACAGGATCAGGCCACCGCCCGCGCCCAACGTCTCGCGGGCATAGCGCACCTCGCGACGGATGTCGTCCTCGCTTCCGTTGATCAGCGTCGCGTGGGCGTTGAGGCCCCCCAGGAAGCAGATCTTGTCCCCCGCCTGGCACTTCCACACCGGGAAATTCGCCGTGCGGTCCTGGATGGGGTCCGCGCCCCACAGGATGTCGATACCCAGGTCCAGGAGGTCGTCCAGCCGGGGACCCACCCCCGACGTCTGGATATAGCTGAACTTGGCCCCCGCCGCGTGCACCATGGCGATTTCGTCCGCGAGGTACGGC
>CAYQDH010000787.1:0-1820 GCA_964416075.1 uncultured Anaerolineales bacterium
TCATATCCAACACCTCAGCGATACTCGCTCCCTTGTAACGAATCTCAAGAGCCTCACGGTTGTAGCGCTGGCCATGGCACACTTCACAAGGCACGTACACGTCGGGCAGAAACTGCATCTCGATCTGGATTATCCCTGCACCCTGGCAAGCCTCACACCTGCCACCTTTGACGTTGAAACTGAATCTGCCGGCCTGATAGCCTCTGACTTTCGCCTCGGGTAACGAGGCAAACAGATCACGCACCGGCCCGAATACATTGGTGTAGGTAGCCGGATTGGAGCGCGGCGTCCGCCCGATCGGCGACTGGTCGATGTCGATCACCTTATCTAGATTTGAGGCGCCCAACAGATCCTCGTGCTGTCCGGGTTTATCCGTGGCGCGGTTCAACAGTTGGGCCAGTCGCTTGTACAGAATCTCCACCACGAGGCTGCTCTTCCCCGAGCCGGAGACTCCTGTCACGACCACAAAGCGCCCCAGGGGGATACTGACTGAGAGATCTTTGAGATTATTCTGCCGCGCACCCACGATGCGCACAGACTTGCCATTTCCGGCACGCCGGCGCGCCGGGATCGGTACACTCGCTGCGCCACTGAGATATCGGCCCGTCAACGATTCCTGGCAGGCCAGTACCTCATCTAGCGTGCCGTGGCATATCACCTCTCCGCCGTGCTCTCCAGCCCCCGGCCCCAGATCCACGATATAGTCGGCGGCCCGAATTGTGGCCTCGTCGTGCTCTACGACTAGCACAGTATTCCCAAGATCACGCAGACGCACCAATGTTTCAATTAGCTTGGCGTTGTCACGTTGGTGCAACCCTATACTCGGTTCATCGAGGATGTAGAGCACACCCATCAGCTGCGACCCAATCTGTGTGGCCAGGCGAATACGCTGCGCCTCGCCACCCGACAATGTGGCCGCTCCTCGATCCAGGGTCAAGTAATGCAGTCCTACATCCTCCAGAAAATGCAACCGGGCCGAGATCTCTTTGACGATCTGCTGCGCGATGATCTTTTCGCGCTCACTAAACTGCCGCGCCGTCTCCTGGATAAAGGAGATGGTCCTATCCACCGGCAATTGGACTAACTGGTGGATCGACAGCCCGCCCACTGTAACAGCCAGGCTTTCGGGGCGCAGGCGCTTGCCCTCGCAAACCGGACAAGGTGTGGCGGTCATATACCGCTCGATCGTCTCCTTGATGGTCTCGGAGGAGGTCTCGTTATAGCGCCGCTCCAGATTGGGGATAACCCCCTCAAAAGCCGTTTCGTGAGTCCGTTGCTTGCCCAGCTGGTTCTGGTACCTGACCACGACAGCATTGGCGCCACTACCGTAGAGCAACACACGTTTTTGCTCCGGCGTGAGCTCACGCCAAGGTGTGTCGTTGGAAAAGCCGTATCGGTCGCCGACCGCATCGAGGAGGTGGCCGAAATAGCTGTCGTTCTTGGTCATACTGGCCCACGGCTCGATGGCCCCCTCGTTGGGAGACAGATCGGGATTAGGCACGATCAGCGTGGGGTCAAGTTCCTGCCTGGTGCCTAGCCCCGTACAGGCGGGGCAAGCGCCATGAGGGCTGTTGAAGGAAAAGCTACGCGGCTCAAGCTCAGGAAAGCTCAGGTTACATACCGGGCAAGCGTACTTTTCTGAATAGAGACGGTCCTCACCCTCTGCGGTGTTGACAATCATCACGCCATCGCCGAGCTTGAGAGCCATCTCTACCGAATCGCTCAGGCGAGCGCGGTCCGCGTCAGCGCGCGCCCGCTCCTCGGGCGGGTAGCGGCGCAACACCAGGCGATCTACGACGGCCTCAATGGTATGCATCTTG
>CAYQDH010000788.1:0-1806 GCA_964416075.1 uncultured Anaerolineales bacterium
TGTCAATAGCGGTGAAAAATTCCCCAATTATGCCGGGATAAAATTCCCCAGAACAGGTGTGCTGATTGAGGTCAGGCCTCCTTCGGTGGCTCAGAGAACTCGGAGAAGACGCCAGCTTTGCGTTTCTCTCGCAGGCGGTAGCTCTGGCCACGGATGTTGATGGTGGTGGAGACATGGAGCAGGCGATCCAAGATCGCGGCAGCCAAGACCTGGTCGGCGAAGATATCGCCCCAGTCGCCATAGGACTTGTTGCTGGTGAGGATAATGCTGCCGCGCTGGTAGCGACGGCTGACGAGCTGGAAAAGGAACTGGGCGGCCAGGCGATCCAAGGGAAAGTAGCCCATTTCGTCCAGGATGAGCAGCTTGGGACGGCACAAGGTATCCAGGCGATGATCGAGGCGGTCCTCCTTGGCGTCGCGGCGGAGGAGGTCGATCAGATCGACCACCGTGGTAAAGTAGACACTGGTGGCTTGGGCGATGGCGGCCATGCCCAGGGCGATGGCCAGGTGAGTCTTGCCCACCCCTGGGGGTCCGAGGAGGAGCACATTCTCACCGTTGGCCACAAAGCGGGCCGTGGCCAGCTCGCGGATTTGCCGTTCGTTGAGAGAGGGTTGGAAGGCAAAGTCGAACTGCTCCAAGGTTTTCAGGAAAGGGAAGTGGGCCAGCTTGATCTTCATGGCCACGTCCCGCTCGTACCGTGCCGAGACCTCGCTTTCCAGGAGATGATCCAGGAAATCGAGGTAGGTCCATTCGTGTTTGGCCGCTTCCTGGGCCAGCATATCCAGGCAATCGCCCATACGTGCCAGCTTGAGGCGTGCGAGATGATTTTGCACCCGTTCGTAGGTGAACTCGCTCATGGCCGTTCCTCCAAGACCTGCTCGTAGATGGCCAGGGGACGCACCTCGACCTCGGGGGCCAGAGGGAGCGCAAACCCTTCGGAGGGCGGTAGCACCACCTGGGCGGTCAAGGGGAAGCGAGACAAACGAGAAAGAGGACGTACACGCGGGTAATGAGCAGACTCGACGACGCGCTGGCGATGTCCCTGGCTGAGAGGATGGCGAGCGATCTCCTCCTGATCACTGAAGATCAGTAACTGACCCTGTTCCGTCTCTTTGAGCAACAGCCGCCGCCCAGCAAAGGCGGCGGGGACAGAGTAGTAGTTGCCGTCGTAACTGACCAGGCAGTCACGGCCGCTGCGACGGTAACTGAGCAGACTGGTGTCGTAATCGGGCTTGGCTCCCAAAGGCTGGAGACCTTCCCGAGGGAGCAACTCCGCCGGTACTTGGCCGGTCGTGCCGTGCTGGCGGCAGTTGGCCACGTGGTCCAGCCAGAGCATGGCCTGACGATTCAGGTCAGCTAGGTCGGTGAAGTGCAGGCCTAACCAGAAGTTGCCGCGTACATAGCGGATCCCGCGTTCCACTTTGCCTTTGGTCTGTGCCCGGTAGGGACGACAGGCGCGCGGGGTGAAGCCGTAGTAATGCGCAAAGTCCAGGTAGCGAGGGTTCCAGTGCACCACTCCTTCCATATCTCGACCCAACACCGCGGTCTTGAGGTTGTCATGGAGCACTTCTCGGGGCGCGCCGCCCAAATAGTGGAAAGCGTGAAGATGACAACGCAGAAACCAGGCCTCATCGGGCGATACCGTGAACTCTACATACATCGCTCGCGACCATCCCAAGGTCATCACAAAGGCGTACAGCCGCCGCAAACGGCCCTGGTGCTCGATCAGGCCAAAGTGGCCCCAGTCCACCTGGGCTTGTTCGCCCGGTGCGGTCTCGAAGCGCATGGTCGCCTTGCTGTTCTGGC
>CAYQDH010000789.1:0-1796 GCA_964416075.1 uncultured Anaerolineales bacterium
TAGAATTCTTTGCGGAGGTGAAACAGATGGTTTGGACCAAGTATACAGGTCTTTTCGACCTCACAGGGAAAGTCGTGCTGGTGGCCGGCGGTGGAGGAGCGATCGGTGCGGCCATGGCAGAGGCTGCGGCAGGGTTTGGGGCCAAGATCGCCGTTGGCGACATCTCCCAGGCAGGCATAGACAGAACTGTGGCCCAGCTCAGGGATAGCGGCGCTGAGGCGATGGGTGTGCAGATCAACGCCACCGACACTGCTTCGGTGGCCGCGGCGGTGGCCGCGGTAGAGGCACGTTTCGGTAAAATCGATGCCCTGATCAATACGGTGGGGACGCACGTGGAGCAACCCGCCGAGGATGTGACCGTTGACGCGTGGGACAAGGTCGTCGATGTGAACCTCAAGGGTGCTTTCCTGCTTTCGCAGGGTGTGGCGCGCTCGATGATTGCCCACCAGATCAAGGGCAGCATCTTTCACATCACATCGGTGCGCAGTGGCCTGGGGATTCGACGCGGATACGCCGCGTATTGCGCCAGCAAAGGCGGCCTGGCGATCCTGATCAAGCAGTTGGCGACCGAATGGGCCAAGTACGGCATTCGAGTGAACGGCATTGCACCGACTTTCACGCGCACGCCTTTGGTCAAAGACTATCTGGACGACCCCGACTTTTACAATCCGCTCGTTGCGCGCATCCCCTTGGGGCGCGTGTGCGAGACATCGGATCTGGTTGGGCTGGGCGTGTACCTGCTATCCGATGCATCGGCGTTCCTCACGGGGCAGAACATTTTCATGGATGGCGGGGTTACGGCCACCCAGTAGACAAGATTCGTGGAAAGCTAGACTAAAGGAGATCTCGATATGGCGATTCTTCAGGAACCCATCAAGGGTATCATGCAGGTCAAGAATTTCATCGATGGGGAGTGGGTGGACTCGGACGGACAGATGCAGGATGTGGTCAACCCAGCCACACAGCAAGTGATTGCCCAGGTACCCATTTCCACCAAGGGTGAGTTCGACCAAGCGGTACAAGCGGCCAAAGCCGCCTTCCCCGATTGGCGCAGGACTCCACCTTTGGCCCGGGTAAGGTGTCTGTTCCGCCTCAAGGAACTGATGGAAAAGAACTTTGAGGAGCTGAGCCGTATCCAGACCATGGAGCACGGCAAGACGATCGACGAATCTCGCGGGGAAACGCGGCGTGGCATCGAGATGGTCGAGGTGGCCGCGGGGATCCCTTCGCTGATGATGGGGCAGAATCTGGAAGATATTGCCTCGGGCATCGACGAATACCTGATTCGCCAGCCGCTGGGTGTCTTTGGCATCATCGGGCCCTACAACTTTCCGTTCATGGTGCCCATGTGGTTCATCCCCTTTGCGATTGCTACCGGCAATACCGTGGTGGTCAAGCCCTCCAGCGAGGACCCTATCAGCCAGATGAAAATCCTGGAGCTGGCGGATGAAGCGGGCATTCCGGCCGGGGTGTGGAACATCGTCAACGGTGGTCGAGATGTCGTCTCATCGATGCTGGATCATCCCGACATCAAGGGTGTCTGTTTTGTGGGTTCGACGCCGGTGGGCCGCGATGTGGTGTACAAGCGCTGCGGTGAGACGGGCAAGCGGGTCATCGCCCAATGCGGAGCCAAGAACTTTGCCCTGGTTATGCCGGACGCTCATATCCCCATGACCGTCGCTACTTGTATGACCTCCTTCTTTGGCAATGCGGGCCAGCGCTGCCTGGCGAACTCGAACTTGGTGGTAGTGGGCGAAGGGCTCAGCAAGCAGGAACATGAGGATCTCTACAAGAAG
>CAYQDH010000790.1:0-1789 GCA_964416075.1 uncultured Anaerolineales bacterium
GATTTAGCGCATTTGGCGCACTTGCTTCAGCGCAGAGATCCCGGAATAAAAATAAAAAAACTATAGTAAAGCGTATTATAACGTGATTTATCACGTTTCGTCTAACAGGAACGGAATTCATTCCGGGAACGTTCACGGCCACGTGGCGGCTATCGTGTTACCGCATTAATTCGTTAACATTCATGATCCGGGGATGTGGCCATAGCCTTGAGGTACGATTGAGGAGCGCGGATGAACCCTTTTTGGCCGGGTGGGCAACCTATTCTGGTGACGGCGCAGGATGGCCTGCCGGCGTTGTTCCATTGGCGGGCCAGGGTTCATCGTGTGCAACAGGTCAGCGCGCATTGGCGCATCCATACGAAATGGTGGACGGAGAACGAGATTTGGCGCGATTATTGGCAGATCACCACCGACACGGGGTTGCTCTGCGTCCTCTATGACAACCTGCTCAGCGGCGAATGGCTCTTGGAGCGGATCTATGAATAGAGAAGGGGAAAGGAGAATTCTTAATGATGAACACCGATTGGGGAAGATGAACACCGATAAGAAAGAGATATTTGTTCTTTTCCCATCTGTGTTCATCCTCTGCCATCGGTGTTCATCATTAAGAATTCTCTTGATATGCTATAGCAAACAATCCCTTCTAGTGCGACCATTTGGCTGCTAGAGAGGACTTGCGACGGGGGGATTGGCGTGTGAGCGGCTATGTGGAATTGCACTGTCACAGTTGTTTCTCGCTGTTGGATGGGGCCTCGATGCCCGAGGCGCTGCTCGACCGTGCGGCGGAGATCGGCATGCCCGCTCTGGCGCTCACCGACCACGATGGGCTCTACGCGGCCATCCGCTTCTCCCTGGCCGCCAGGGAGCGGGGCATCCAGCCGATCACCGGGGCGGAGCTGACCCTGGAGGACGAGACGCACCTGCTCTTGCTGGTGGAGAGCATGGAGGGGTATCGCAACCTCTGCTGGCTGATCAGCCGGGCGCAGCTGAACGGCGAAAAGGGGCGCTCCAGGCTCCCCTGGGCGCTCGTCGAGGGGCGCACCAGGGGCCTGCTGGCGCTGACGGCGTGCCGGCGCGGCGCGGTGCTGAGCCATCTGGCGCGCAAGGAGCGCCCCCAGGCCATCGCCGCCCTGGGGAGGCTGGTGGAGCTCTTTGGGGCGGGGCGGGTGTATGTGGAGCTGCAACAACACCTGCACGCCGGCGATGAGGCGCTGGCGGCGGATCTGGCCGCGCTGGCCGAGGAGGCGCGCCTGCCCCTGGTGGCCACCAACGACGCGCACTATGCCCGGCGCGAGGGCCACCGCCTGCAAGATGTGCTGGTGGCCATCCGCCACAACCTGCCCCTGGTGGATTGTCGTCGCTTCCTGCGGCCCAACTCCGAGTATTACCTCAAATCGGCCCAGGAGATGGCCCCCCTCTACGCGGATTACCCCCAGGCGCTGGCCAACACGTTAGAGATCGCGGCGCGCTGCCAGGTGGCGGTCGATTTCCGCGCCGAGGCCATCCCGCCCTGGACCGATCCGCAGGGCAAGCCGGCGGATGAGCGGCTGGAGGCCTTGTGCCTGGCCGGGCGGGCGCAGCGCTATCCCCGCGACGATGAGAGGTCCCTTGCGCAGATGCGCCACGAGCTGGAGGTGATCCGGCAGACCCGGCTGGGCGAGTATTTCCTGCTGGTGTGGGATGTGGTGCGCATGGCCAAGGAGGCGGGGATCCAGGTGCGCGGGCGCGGGTCGGCAGCCAACTCCATCGTCGCCTACCTGCTGGGGATCACGGGGGTGGATCCGCTGGC
>CAYQDH010000791.1:0-746 GCA_964416075.1 uncultured Anaerolineales bacterium
AAGGCGCCATCGCAGTCCGGTCCTCGGACGTCCAGTTCCTGGCTCTCGCCGCGCAGGATGGGCAACAGGCTGCGCCCCTGCACATAGGGCGGCGCTTCCGCACCGCACAGGTCGAGCAGGGTAGGCATGATGTCGATCGTCTGGGCCACTTGCAGATGGTTTGTGTGGGCCAGCGCCAAACCCGGCCCGTGAAAGATCAGGGGGATGCGGATCGCTTCTTCGATGAGCAGGCTCTTGTTAAAGGCGTGGTGGCTACCCAGGTTGTCTCCGTGGTCCGAAACGAAAACCACGATGGTGCGGTCGGCGAGCCCAGCGCCAGCCAGGCTGCTCATCAACCGCCCTACCATATCGTCCACCCAGGTGGTCATGCCGTAGTAGAGAGCGATGAGGTGGCGAAGGTCGAACCCCGGGGGCAGGTTGCGGGTATGTGGCAGGTTCTCCTGGTAATACAGGAAATCCCACAGATAGATCTTGAACCAGTGCTCGTCGTAGGGCAGCTCGTCCTGCTGGAAAACATTGGGGCGCAGTGGCACATCTTCCGGCCGGTAGAGCACGCGATAGTGTTCGGGCGCGTCGAGCAGCGGCATATGGGGCGGAGAGATATTATAGAATAGGAAGAACGGCCGCTCCGTGTGCTCGCGCAGGTACTGGGCCACGCGGTCGGCTTCGAACTCGACGCTGTAGCCATCCACTGGGAACTCGCGCGCTCGCAGCGAGCGCGCGCCATGCTCAATGAAGTACTGTCC
>CAYQDH010000791.1:756-1747 GCA_964416075.1 uncultured Anaerolineales bacterium
GATGTACCCGGGGATAGAGACAATCGTCGAACCCCAGCAACTGGGGCGCGGGATGGACATGCCATTTGCCGATCAGTGCGGTGTCGTAGCCGAGGGTCTTGAGATTCTCGGGCAAGGTTGGCTCGGGCAGATGCACACGATCGGGCACCGGATACTCGGGCAGCGCGGCCCGGCCCTGCTCGTCCCGAGCGACAAAGTTGCCCAGGCTACCCATACACGTGCGACTGTACTGACCCGAGAGGAGACTGGAGCGCGCTGGCATGCAGACCGGGTTATTGGTCACAGCGTGCTCAAAGGATATCCCCTCGCGCGCCAGGCGGTCGATGTGGGGCGTGCGAATCACGGGGTTGCCGTAGCAGCCCACCTCGAACGCACGCAACTGGTCGCACATGCAGACCACGATGTTCGGTAGCGGATCCATGCTAGTCGTTCTGTGACCTCGGGTCGCCCTTGAGCAGCGGCAGGGGATGCGGCCGCACCAGGATACCTCCCTGCTCGTAGGACTCCATGGCCGCCCAGGTATACTCCAGGGCCGCCAGGGCGTCGCGGCCCGAAGCCCGCAGGGCTTCTCTGGGAACCCCGTTGCCCACGTCCTCCAGGAAGGCGTGGATGCGACGAGGAAACGTCTGGTTGAAATCGGTGATGCCGGAATGGATAGTCGTCGGCGCGGGCGAGGCCCCCAACTCCAGCCGCTCGGGGTGCGCCGCGTCGACGGGATGGGGCGCCGGCCAGTAGGTGACCTTTTCGATGCAGTTCTCGATGCAGAAGGTGCCCACGGTGCCCGCCACTTCCACGCTCCACCAGCCCCCCAAGCCAAAGGTGGCATCGCCGCGCTGGCTGAGCAGGTAACCCACACAGCCATTGGCGAACTGAACATGGATGCTGTTGAGAGAAACCATCAGGTCGTTGGTGTGCCTGCGGAAGCTGGGCCGCCCCAGGAAGGCCTGGACATGGGTGACGAGGCCGCTTCTGCGATGGGATCCACCGTGCA
>CAYQDH010000792.1:0-1738 GCA_964416075.1 uncultured Anaerolineales bacterium
CGCCAGCAGAGCGATGAACACGCCCACCACAGGGACCAGGTTCAGATAAAGCGAGGCTACGCTGGCCCCCCGGTAATTCAGCGCATAGTTCCACAGAAACATCGGCAGCGCCGTGGCCAGCACCCCCAGGTATAGCACAGCCAACCCACCCTGGGGACTGAAGGTGGGCAGCCCCTGCAAGGCCGTCTCACCAATCGCCAGCGGCAACAGGACAAGCAGCCCCGCCCCCGCGCTGGCCGTCGTGGTCACCAGGGCGGGATAGTGCACGCTCAGGCGCTTGCCCTGGATGGTGTACACCGCCCACGAGATCACACTGCCCAAGATCATCAGGTTCCCCAGCCACGGACGCGGCGCGTCGTGGCTCTGCTGGGTGAACACGCCCACCACGGCGGCGCCCACGACCGCCAGCGCGATCCCCACCACCTGGCCAGCCCGCAACTTTTCGCCGAGAAACCACAGCGCCAGCAGCGCTGTCACCGCGGGGATAATCGTCAGCACCAGCACCGTGTTCACCGCCGAGGTATATACCAGTCCCAGGTTCTGCAGCGTATAGTAAAGGGCCACGCCGCTCAGCCCAAACCGCCAGAAAGTGGGCTCGATCGACATCCGTAGGCGATAGCCTTGTCGCCGAGCCAAGGGCGCCAGGATGGCATAGGCGATGATAAAGCGCAGCGCATTCAGCGCCAGGGGGCCGATCTCCTCCAGGGCCGCCTTGGCCACCACAAAGGTCGAGCCCCAGATCGCGACGGTGACCAACAGGGCCAATGTGCCACGGTTAGCCTTCATTCGGCGCCCCTGGTTGGAGGCTCGTCTGCGTCGGAGCCATCGTTCGGCAAACGGCCCAGCAAAAGCCTCTCCCCCTGCGGCAAAACGACGAAACGATCCCTGAGCGGCTCGTCCAGTTGCTCCAGCACAGCCCGCGGATCGCCCACGGTCCAGAAGATGGGCTGCGCATAGGTATCATAGTGCATGGGCACGATATAGCGGGGCCTGAATCGGTTTGCCAGCAGGGCACTGTTGTGCACCCACATATTATGTTCGGTAATGGACACCAGAAACACGTCCGGGGGCGCCATCTCCAGGTGCTCGTGCAACAGCACGCTGTCGCCCGGATGGAAAATGCGCCAACGTCCATCGTCGATCAGGTAGCCGCAATCCTGAAAGTTGGCCTCTTTGTAGACCGATCCCTGCCAATGCCCGTGCAGGGCTTTCATCGGCTCGATGGTCAGGTGCCCGTGCTCGATCTTGTGCCCGTGGACCGCGTCGATGATCCGCCCTCGCTCGACACCGAGGGCCAGCATCCGCTCCTTGCACGAGAGCGGCACCACAAAGCGGCAGTCGGTCCGCTCGTGCAGCACGGGGATGGTGCGGGGGGCCAGGTGGTCGCCGTGCGCGTGCGTCACCAGGCACAGATCGAGGTCTGCCCTACCGAGCTGCGTCGCCCGCAGTGGCAGCTCGTGCACCAGCGGCAGGTCGATCTCTGAGGTATTTGGGTCGCCCTGCGCACCGTTCTCGATGACGGCATCGATCAGCAGCAGGACGCCATCCGATTTGATGGCCCATCCGGCGTTGCCCAGCCACCACAAGGCCGTGCCCGACGTATGTCCTACGATCTCTTCATAGATCTGGCGAGTATGCTCCATGGTTTCCCTCCCCGCCCCCTCTGGGGCTGCCTCCTGCGGATCCTCAATCCCCTACAGTCCAGCGCTTTGTCATTGTCGCAGTTATGTCATGTTGA
>CAYQDH010000793.1:0-1727 GCA_964416075.1 uncultured Anaerolineales bacterium
CGGAAGCCGGACATCACGCCGGCGGAGAGGCGAAAGATGGCCCGGCGCTCCAGCTGGCGATTGGTCAACACGGCGTGATCGAGCACCGAGGGGAGCGCCGCCTTGAGATCGCGCTTGTTGATGAACAGGGGCAGCACGTCGCACACGGGGGTGAGCACTTCGATGCGTGGCTGGTACAGCTCATAGCCACCCGGCGCCTGCGGCGTGTGCACCACCGTGCCCTCCAGGGCAATGACCGTTTCCAGTCCCGCCCCTTCATCGAGAAGGGGGGCCAAGTCGGCGCGATCCTCCGTCACGGCCTGGATGATCCCCCAGCCATCGCGCAGGAGCACGAAACAGACGCCCCCCAGATCGCGCAGGTTGTGCAGCCACCCTTGCACACGCACTCGCTCCCCCACATGGGCATGCACCTCTGTCGTTCGTATGCGCTCCATAGGCCTCCCTTGATGGTGTGTGACAAACGAGCCCTCGCCGTCCTGATAGACGCCGAGGGCTCGCAATCCACATCGTCGTGGCGTTCGTGCTCGAACGCCCATGCTGTGATAGACCAGTATACCACCGGCAGGGTTGGGCGTCAACCGCGACAGAGACCACAAGGGCTCTGCCATGGTCCCGTTTATGTCATGTTGAGTGTCCGGTGTACTCACCGGCGCGAAGCATCCCTGTTTACTAAAGCCAATACCTGTGGTTCTCGCTCAACCCGATAACCTCTCCGGCATGGGAAAGCCCAGGGCAATTGACCTTGGTTGTCGGCGGGACTAGAATGATACTGTTAGCCTATTAAGTAGCTATCGCTGACTGGGTACCCGCGCCCGGTGGGGTATTCTCATGCACCAAGCCGTGACTAGATTTGGCCTCGCAAGGACTCTCGAAAGGAGGCTGCAAACATGGCGGTAGGCCCGCGTAATCCCCTCGTCTGTGTGCGTACGGTGCAGATTCCCCCGGAGAACGAAGAGGCCTTTTTCGCGTGGATCGAGTCGAACCGAGCGCTGCGCCAGCGCTATGGCATCCTGATGGAACGCGTCCTCAAGCGCGTCCCTGGGCAGGCTGGCCCCGCCTTGCCCATCCCTGGACCGGACGACTGGCTGATCATCACCCTATGGGAGAGCGAAGAAGCGTTCGAAAAGTGGCTGGTGGCGCCGGAGAAGCCGGCGGTGGATGCTTCGCCGGGCCACGCCCTGGTCAAGTTCGGCAAGATCGTGCGCTACGACACCGTAGCCGGCTACTGACCATGGCGTGTAACCGGACATTCTGACAGGATTAACAGGATTTACAGGATTAAGAACGGATTGGCGATTGTTTTTTCCCAATCCTGCTAATCCTGTTAATCCTGTCCAAGAATCCCGTCCGAACCTACGGAGGCCGTTTATGAAATGGATCACTCGCGAGCGCGTCAAAGTGGATCGTGTGGAGGGTAAGCGTTGCTCCTTTTCCCAACCTGGCCTGAATGGGTGTTTCGCCGGAATGGTGTAAAAATAGGGGTAGCGATACGGGAGGGAGGTGCAAGGTGACTACCTGCCAGATAGTGATCGATGTGCCGGAAAAGGTACTCCTGGCCGAGAAGACGGATGCCGACTCCTTTGGCCGTGAAATGCGCGTCTTGTCCGCGGTCAAGCTATATGAATTGGGTCGCTTGTCCTCTGGGCGAGCGGCCGAACTCGCAGGCATGCCGCGGGTCGAGTTTCTGCTGGAGCTAAGACGCTACAAGGTATTTCCTCTACAAGGCG
>CAYQDH010000794.1:0-1722 GCA_964416075.1 uncultured Anaerolineales bacterium
TGCGCATACAAGGGGGAATCTCGTTTGGCTTGAACCAGAGCTTGATCTCGCGCTCCGCGTCCGACAGGTTGGCCGACGCGTGGAGCAGATTGTCCATGCGCTGACCAACGACGTTGCCCTGTTCATCGGTGAGGGGCACCAGGGTACCCAGCGAGCGCACACTCCCCGGTTGTTTTTCGCGGGCCACGAGGGGGTTCGTGGGCCCCGCCAGAGCGCGGATCTTGTGCACCGCATCCTCTCCTTGGTATACGATGGCCACCACCCGCTGCTTTTGCATCTCTCCGGGAAAATGCAGCGCGCCCATGATGTACTCGATCAGCGAAGGGAAGAAGACCTTGCCGCGGTGTTCGGCATAGTGCTCTTCCGCCAGCATCCTGTTGACGTGCACTACCTTCAGGCCGGCAAAGCGCAGGCCGGTATGTACCTCGGAAAGACACGAGAGCACGTACCCCGTCAGCGAGTTCTTCAGGGCGTCGGGCTTGATAAGTACCAGCGTTTGTTCGAGCTCATTGTTTTGCATAGGATCCCCTCCATAGTATGTCTATCCAAGCTCTGAAGCTTGTATCGCGTCTAGTGGGCCGGATACCGCCCGTATGTTCTGGCCACCTCGTACATGGCCACAACGTTCTCCGTCGGTGTATTATCCTGCAATTGGTGGGTGGGCGCAAAGCAGTATCCACCGCCCGGCATCATGGTCTCCAGGATGCGGCGGCAGTCGGCCACCACATCTTCCACGCTGCCGGTGACCACCGGTCCGGCGGTAGAGATGCACCCATGAAAGGCCAGCTTGTTGCCAAAGGTCCCCTTCAAATAGGCGGGCTCCATGTTCTTCGCCTCGGGCTGCAGCGTCTCCACCGCATCGATCCCCATCTCGATGAAATCGCCAAAAGCCCAGCTGCTGGAACCACAACAGTGAAACATCACCGGCAAACCATAGGACTTGGCCAGGTCCACGAACTTTTGGTGCCAGGGACGTATCTGCCTGCGGTAGAGGTCCAGGCTAACCATCGGCCCGATCTGCGTCCCCAGGTCCTCCCCCATCCACAGAAAATCGATCCTCCCCTGGCCTGCCTCGATGCTGCGGCGCATCACTTCCAGCTCGATCTCTTGCTTGCGCGCGATCAGCACCATGGTCACGGGATCCTCCGTAAGCAGATCCATCAATACCTGGGCCATGCCCCGCAGCTTGGCGATGCGGTTGATGATGCAACCGATCCCTGCCCCACCGGCATACAAACAATAATGATCCATTCGCCGGCACTGTTCGGCGATAGACGCATAGTCGAAATCATCTGGCGAGGGCATGGGCCAGGCCGCCGCATCTTCCTCAGTGCCCTGGGACAGGGGAAAATCGCAGAAATCCCAATAACCGCCTGTCTCATGCTGCACCCACCGCGTGCGCACTCCCCAGATATCTACTTGCCGCTCCGGAATATCGCAGTGCAGTTTGGGCCCCACATGGGGCGCGGTCACACCGGCGAAATCCACACCCAGCAACTGCCGCAGACCCTCGTCGTCAGAGGCCGCCAGGCCATAGTGAGCCTTGAGCCGGGCATCGATCCCCGGGTTGCAGGCATAGTTGATCGGCACCCGATCCGGCTCCACATGGCGCAGCGCAGCGAGCACGCGCTCGCGCGATCTCATCTTGGCGGCCATCCAAACTCCTTCGCACCCGGTTCTACTGTTCCCGACGACCAGGAATTGGTGTAGAATACCAAAAGT
>CAYQDH010000795.1:0-1707 GCA_964416075.1 uncultured Anaerolineales bacterium
GACGAGGTGAGGGGCTAGGTAAAGGAGGGCTGGGATGTTATATCGACAACTGGGTCGATGGGGTGTGCGGCTGAGCGCGCTGGGGTTGGGATCCTACCTGACCATTGGGTTCAAGGTGGATGAGCGCACTTCGCAAGAGATGGTGCGGGTGGCGCTGGAGCGCGGGATCAACTGGATCGATACGGCCAACGCCTACAACCGAGGCCAGGCGGAAGAGGTGCTGGGGCGCTGCCTGGCGGGGGTGCCGCGCTCGTCCTACTTTTTGCTGACCAAGGTCTGGGCGACGATGGGCGCGGGCACGAACGACCGCGGGCTCTCGGCCAAGCATATTCGCGAGCAGTGCGAGGCGTCGTTGCGGCGATTGGGGATGGATTACGTGGACTTGTATATGTGCCACCGGCCCGATCCGGATACGCCGTTGGAGGAGACGATCCGGGCCATGGATGACCTGGCGCGCCAGGGCAAGATCATCTACTGGGGGGTATCCGAGTGGCCGGCGTGGATGATGGTGGAGGCGCAACACCTGGCGCGAGAGATGGGAGCGCGGCCCATCGCGGTGAACGAGCCCCGCTACAGCTTGCTGTGGCGCTATCCCGAGGCGGAGGTTTTTCCCGTGACGCGCGCCCATGGCATCGGCAATGTGGTCTTTTCGCCCCTGGCGCACGGCATGCTGACGGGCAAATATCCCCCCGGCGCGCCCGCGCCGCAGGATAGCCGCGCGGCGGACCCCGACCAGAACAGCGTGATCATGAATCTCTACTGGACAGAGGAGAACAAGCAAAAGGGGCAAAAGCTGGCGCGCCTGGCTGCGGAGCTGGGCACGACGGCGGCGACCCTTGCGATCGCCTGGGCGCTCCGCCTCCCGGCGGTGACGAGTGTGATCTTGGGCACGCGGAGCGTGGCACAGCTGGAGGAGAACCTGAAGGCGGTGGAGCTGACGGTTCCGCCGGAGGTGCTGGCCAGGCTGGAGGAGCTGTACCCGGCTCCGGCGAACCCCGCAGGGGCTTAGTACTGGAGGCGTGGTTTGAGGGATAAGAGGGAGACGGGAAAGCTGGGGGAGGACCTGGCCTGCGCGGCGCTGTTAGAGCGGGGGTATGAGGTGGTGGCGCGCGGCTGGCGCTGCCGCCAGGGCGAGGTGGACATAATCGCCCGCGATGGGGAGTGCTGGGTGTTCGCGGAGGTGAAGACGCGGCGAGGCACCCAGTCGGGGCTGCCGGAGGAGGGTTTGACGCGCCGCAAGGCGGAGCGACTGGTGGCCCTGGCGGAGACCTACCTGGCGGAGCGCGAGCTGGCCAACGTGAACTGGAGGATCGATCTGGTGGCCATCGAGCTCGACCCCCGGGACCAGGTGCGGCGGCTGAACCTGGTTCGCGGCGTGCTGCTGGATTAGGAAAGGTGGCGGGATTGGCGGAGCAAATCGACCTTCTGGTCATCGTGGGGCCGACGGCGGTGGGCAAGACGGCGCTTGCCATTCGCCTGGGGCAGCTGTTCAAGGGCGAGGTGATCTCGGCCGATTCGCGACAGATCTACCGCGGGATGGATATCGGCACCGCCAAGGCTACGCCTGCGGAACAGGCCGCGTTGCCCCATCACCTCATCGATCTGTTGGAGCCCGATGGGGAGCTGACGCTGGCCCATTACCAGCGCTTGGCCACGTCGGCCATCGGCGATGTGTGGAGGCGGGGCAGGCTGCCGATGTTGGTGGGG
>CAYQDH010000796.1:0-1704 GCA_964416075.1 uncultured Anaerolineales bacterium
GCCCGTCAACGACGAGCACTGCAAGCCGCCCGAGGACGACGCGGCGCGCTTGCTCAATACGGCGCTGGACTTGGGCGTCAACTATATCGACACCGCGCGCGCCTACGGCAGGAGCGAATCGGTGATCGGCCGCGCGCTAAGGACGCGCCGGCGCGAATACATCCTGGCCACCAAAGTAAGCCCGCCCCCGCCCGGCGCGACCGCCAAACAAGTGGCGGAACATGTCCGGAGCTCGATCGCCGAGAGCCTACGTGCCCTGCAGACCGACTATGTCGATGTGCTCATGCTGCACAGCGCCATGGTCGAGGATATCCGCCGCGGCGATACCATCGCGGCCATGCTGGATGCCAAACAGGCCGGATACGCGCGCTCCCTGGGCGCCAGCACCTACGGCGAGGAGGCGCCTTTGTTGGCGTTGCGGGACGGGCGCTATGATTGCCTGCAGGTCGCCTACAGCGCGGTGGACCGCCGCCTGGAGCAGCGCGTGCTCCCGCTGGCCCAGCAGCAGGATGTGGGGATCGTCGTCCGTTCGGTGCTCTTGCGGGGCGTGCTTACCCACCGCTATCCCCTCCTGCCGCCGCAGCTTGCTGAGCTCAAGGCGGCTATCGCGGAGCTGGATAAGCTGGTGTCTCCCGAGGCGCGCAGCTTGCCCGAGCTCGCCTACCGCTATGTGCTGGCCCACCCCGCCCTGTCCACGGCGCTGGTGGGTACGGCTCGCCTCGGCGAGCTGGAACAGGCCTTGGCCTTTGCACGTCAGCCCGCGCTGGCACCTGACCTGGTGGCGCGCATCCGCCAGATCCTGGTGCGCGACGCCGGCCAGCTCCACCCCGGCAACTGGCCCGCCGATATGGGCGCCTGGCAGCTACAGCCGCCCAAGGGCTAGGATGGCAAACTAGTGGCGGCCCTCCACTATGCAACAGCACCAGTCTACATCACGAAAGGATGCGATCTTGCTAGACTACGACTCTCACGTACACACCTACTACTCGCCCTGCGCCCACAAGCTCGATGAGACGGGCCTTCCCGTAGCCTCGCCCCAGCGCCACCTACAGCGCGCGAGTGAGCTCGGCCTGCGCTCCATCATCTTCACCGACCACTTAATCGAGGACCCCACCTTGCCCGGCGTAGTGCTCTTTTACAAAGGCTCCGGCAAAGCCATGCTCCGCGACCTGCGTCAGGAGCTGGATCGCCTGCCCGCCACGCAGAGCTGCCAGGTGTTCATAGGCTGCGAGACGGAGACCATGTCCACCGAGTGGGTGGGCGTCAGCGAGGCCATGGCCCGGGACCTGGATTTCGTCCTGGTCCCCACCACCCACTATCACCTGCCCGGCGTGCCCCAGCCTGCCAGTTGGGCTCCCCGCGATGTGGCCGCGCACATGCTGGTCATGCTCGAATCCGTCGTGCGCAAGCCCTGGCTCGATTCCGTGGCCCATCCCTTTGCCGAGAGCGAGTCTCTTATCGGGGACCTACGCGCCATCTACGACGCCATGGACAAGGCTCGCCTGCGCGACGTCCTGGGCCTGGCCGCCCGCAACGGTGTGGCCCTGGAGGTGAACGCCTCGAGCGTTACCACCCCCAGTTTGCCCAATTATCCCGCGGTGTACCGCGAGATCGTCTCCCTGGCCAAGTCGCTCGGCGTGCGCTTTACCTTCGGCTCCGACGCCCACAACGCCGCCAACCTGGGCATGACCCCGGAGGCCAAAG
>CAYQDH010000797.1:0-1694 GCA_964416075.1 uncultured Anaerolineales bacterium
TGGACTTTGCGCCCACCGGTTCTCCGGATACCACGCATGTAACAGTAGTGGATCGTGAGGGCAATTGTGTAGCGCTCACCCACTCGCTTGGCTCGTCCTCGGGGGTCATCACACCGGGCCTGGGCTTTATGTACAACGACTCGATGATCAATTTCCACCCGTACGCGGGGCACCCCAACTCGATCGCTCCGCGCAAGGGGCGCACCACGGGTATGACCCCGACGATCGTGTACAAGGACGACAGGCCCGTCCTCGTGTTGGGGGCGCCGGGGGCTACGCGCATCATCACGTCAGTCCTGCAGGTTATGCTCAATGTCCTAGACTTTCGGATGGGCGTTGGCGAGGCGGTGTGGGCGCCGCGCTTCGACTGCCAGGGGGATCGAATTCGATGCCAGGCGCGCATCCCCGAGTACGTATGCGCCCAGGTGCGCCGGCGGCACCCCATCGAGCGTATGCCCGTCAGCCATGGCGGGTTGGCGTTGGTGCATGCCATAGGGATCGATGCGTCCACCGGCAAATTGGCCGGCGGCGCGGATACTGGAAGCGGCGGCATGGCTCTGGAAGTGTGAGCGGGCTCCGGAGACCGGAGCGGCTCCAGAAACCAGAGCTGGCTGCGAATCAGAGCGCGAGATACGGCGATAAAGGAGCACGAGGATGGCAGTTCTCTTGGGTGGCATCGAGGGAGGCGGGACCAAGTTCGTGTGTGCGGTGGGGACCGGCCCGGATGATGTGCGAGCGGAGGTCCGGTTCCCCACTTTGACGCCCGAGGAGACCATTCCGCGAGCCCTAGCCTTTTTTCGAGAGCAAGAGCGTGTTCACGGACCCGTGGCTGCGGTGGGCATCGCCTCCTTTGGGCCGATCGATCCCGATCCGGCGTCGCGCACCTTTGGTTTTGTAACCACCACGCCCAAGCCGGGGTGGGCGCAGACGGACTTTGCCGGCCAGGTGGGCCGGGCGCTGGGTGTGCCGGTGGGCTTTGACACCGACGTCAACGTGGCGGCGCTGGGCGAAGGGCGTTGGGGTGCGGCGCGGGGCCTGGATACGTTTATCTACTTGACCATCGGCACGGGGATCGGCGGTGGGGGGATGGTGAATGGCCGACTTATCCATGGGATGATGCATCCCGAGATGGGTCATATGCGGGTTCCTCATGATTGGCAAGCCGACCCCTATGGGGGCTGCTGTCCCTACCATGGCGACTGCCTGGAGGGACTGGCCTGTGGTCCTGCCCTGGAAGGGCGTTGGGGCCAGAGGGGCGAGACGATAGGTGAGGGCCACCCCGCCTGGGAGCTTGAGGCTCAGTATCTGGCTTTTGGGCTCACAAATCTCATCGTGGTGGTTTCGCCACAGCGCATTATCCTGGGGGGAGGGGTTATGGAGCGCGAATTCCTGCTTCCCCTGGTGCGGCGCAAGGTGCAGGGGCTTCTGAACGGGTATGTCAAGACGGCGTCGCTCCTGGAGACAATCGATAGCTATGTGGTCTTGCCGGGGCTGGGCAAGCGCGCGGGCGTTCTGGGCGCCATCGCGTTGGCCGAACGCGCCCTGGGGGAGGCCTAGATGTCCACTAGGGAAGAGCGAGCCGAGCGCATTCGCGTCCTCCGTGAAAAGATCGCGGAGATCAAAAGGCGATTGCCCAAGCATACGCCTTCTATGGCGATAATGGTCGAGCTCGACGAGGCCGAGTACGCCCTGCG
>CAYQDH010000798.1:0-1682 GCA_964416075.1 uncultured Anaerolineales bacterium
ACGGGATCGTTGCCGGGGCGCCACCCCAGTCACAACCTGGACCGGTGTGGGAGTACTATGACTGGCTCCGGCTCCGCAAGCAGATCGAGGATGCCGGCCTGCGGTGGCTGGTCTGCGAGTCGATCCCCATCTCCACGCGCGTCAAGCTGGGACTGCCCGGACGCGACGAGGACATCGAGCATTTCATCTCCTCCCTGCGCCACATGGGGCATGCCGGTATCCCCGTCCTGTGCTACAACTGGATGATCTATTACTGGTTCCGTACCTCGTTCACCACGCGGGTGCGTGGCGGCGCGCTATCCATGAGGTACGTGCATGAAGACATGGAGCAGGGAGGACTCACCGAGCTCGGGATCGTGCCCGACCAGCAGCTCTGGGAGAGCCTGGAGTATTTTCTCAAGGCGGTGGCACCGGTTGCGGAGGAGGTGAACGTCAGGCTGGCCATGCATCCCGATGACCCACCCCTCTCGCCCATCCGCGGGGTGGCGCGCATCATGAGCAGCGTCGACAATTTCCAGCGCATGATCGACCTGGTCCCCAGCCCGATGAACGGCCTAACCTTCTGCCAGGGCTGCTTTGCGGAGATGGGTGCCAATCTTCCCGATGCCATCCACCAGTTCGGCAAGCAGCATAAGCTGTTCTTTGTGCACTATCGCAATCTGACGGGCACGATCACTGATTTCACCGAAACTTTTCACGACGACGGCGATGTCGACATGGTGGGGGCCATGCGCGCCTATTACGATATCGGGTACGATGGGCCGATGCGCCCCGATCACGTGCCGACGATGGAGGGCGAGGACAACACGCGCCCGGGTTATGCCATCCTGGGCAAGCTCTTTGCCGTCGGCTATATGAGGGGGTTAATGGCGGCCATAGAGAAGGGCGATTAGCCGCACAGGAGGGACAGGTGAGCGATTTGGATCCACGAATCAGGACCGCTTTGGCATCGGTCAAACCCACCCGCGAGAACCCAGCATGGCACGGCTGCCCCACCGCCCTGGGCGTGTTGCGCGGGGTGAGCGCGGCGACGGCCGTGTGGCGCCCCTATCCTGGGGCCAACAACATCCGCGAGATCGCCCTGCACATCGCCTTCTGGGAGAACAGCGTGGCCAATAGGCTGAGCGGGGCCAGCGTTTCGGCGGGGTTCCCGCAGCGGAAAACCGGCTGGGCCGTGATGCTGGATGCTGTTGACGCGACACAATGGAAGAGCGAGGTGGCGCTGCTCAAGGCCGCCCATGAGCGTTTTGCCCAGGCCTTGGCCGCCTTTGACCCTGCCCGGCTCGACCAGCCGGCTGGGGCGAGAACATCCATGTCGGCCATTGAGCTTGTTCATGGGGTGGCCGAGCATACGCTGTATCACACGGCCCAGATGGAGATGATCAAGACACTGGGTAAGCATCAAGGCATATGAGGTAACCATGAACAAAGAACTATTCGAGAAGGGGTTGCAGGTGCGCCGCGAGGTCTTGGGCGCCGAATATGTGGATGCCTCGCTCCGGAATGCCGACGCGTTCAATATGCCGCTGCAAGAGCTGGTGACCGAGTACGCTTGGGGCGAGATATGGACGCGCCCCGGCCTCGACCGGCGCACGCGCAGCCTGCTGAACCTGGCCATGCTCGCCGCTCTCAACCGGCCCCACGAGCTCAGGCTGCACGTGCGGGGGGCGATCAACAACGGC
>CAYQDH010000799.1:0-1679 GCA_964416075.1 uncultured Anaerolineales bacterium
TGGTAGACCCTTACGATGTGGGTGCCATTGCAGAGGCCATGCGCCGCGTATTAGCGGACCCGGCACTGGCGACTGATCTGCGGGCCAGAGGCCTGGCGCGGGCTCAGCAATTCACGTGGGAACATACTTCCAAGAGGATGGTCCAAGTGTATGAGCGAGTGCTCGATGGCCCAGCGGCACGAAAGTAGACTGAGTGTTACACAGTAATGAGAGACAACCAGCGGCGGGCGCCGCAGGACAAGCTCGCCTCACGATTTCGGCATTGGCTCGGAGCCTGCCGCTCGACTTGAGGATCATACTTGTTTCTGCTGTCGCACTGCTCATATCGGTGGCCACTGGCGACGTGGTTCGGTGGTTGGGACCTGTTCGGATCGCGCTCGGACTGGCCTTTACGCTCGTTGTGCCCGGCTATTCTCTCGCCGCTGCGCTCTTGCCCCGTGCGGATGATCTTAGTAGCCCTGCGCGAGCGGGAATGAGTTACGGGCTTAGCCTGGCCCTCGTCCCTGTCTTGACCCTGCTACTGGACCGGTTATCCTGGGGAATCCGCCTGTGGCCGATCCTGTGTGGTGTTTATATTGAGACGGCGATCTTTATGGCCATAGCGGTTTGGAGACGGGCAAGGGTTGCACCAGCCGACGTTGGCACCCCCAAGCCAACCTGGCACCCGCGCGCCTGGTGGGAAGCATTGCCCCCAAGCGAACGACGCCTGCACATGCTCCTGGCCGGGGGGATACTGCTAGCCGGTGTGTGGATGGCGTGGTCACTGCTGTTCGCCCCACCCCATTCATCCGCGACCGAATTCTATATCCTGGGCAAAGCGGGTCTGGCTGAGGATTATCCTCGTGAAGCGGCTGTCGGCGAGTTGCTTACCGTCACGATGGGCATCAACAATCGGGAGCAGGGCACACAGACCTATCGGGTCGAGGTTTGGGTCGTTGACCCCCGAAATCCCAGCCGACGAGAGCGAGTTCTGCAAGATAGCGCCGTCACTGTTCAGCAGGGCCAAACCCTGGAGCGAACGGTTTCCTGGGGGATGCCCTGGGCAGGGAAAGACCAACAGGTAGAGTTCTTGCTGTTTGCCGGTGCTAGCGCGCAGCCACACCGTGAGTTGCGCTTACGGTTGAACGTGATCGACCCACAGGTTAGTTCTGCCGCAGTGACCATATAGCGGCGGGATAAAGCTTGCGCATTCTCAGGCGTCTGCACGAGACATTCCCCTCACCTCCCACTTGGATCGAGAGCCTCTCCGTCTAAAGTCGTAGCCCATCCTCGTCCGAGGTATGAACAGATCCCCGCCCGCCGTGCGATGGCACAGAGTGATCGACATGCTATGATGAGTTAGATAAGCATAATTCTCAAGTTTGCTAATAGGCCATCCCTTTGGGTGGTGGAAGCGCCCAGAGTACAGAGGAGGCATGTCCATGATTACCTCGGTGACGACAGTCGTAACCGCCGCACTTTCAACAGCAGCAACTGCATCACTTGTCGGTATCGCCATCGTGGCGCTGGTGGCGCTCCTGATCCAGAAAGAGGTCATCAGTGGCCTCACAGGGCCACGCGCCAAGCAGTTGGGCCAAGCTCTCAATATCGCCCTAGTCCCACTGGTCATCGTCTTCATCTTCAGTGTTGTTCTGAAGATGATGGATGTGTTACTCTAGCTATGTGCTAGGGAAGGGGCG
>CAYQDH010000800.1:0-1675 GCA_964416075.1 uncultured Anaerolineales bacterium
TGAACGCGTCCAGCGGGCCAGGGCCTGTGCCAGCGCAGTGAGCATCAAATCGTCGACTTTGGTATGGTAGGCGTCGTGAACATCGTGCAGCAGAGCCTGAGTGTCCGCTGTACCCAAGGAGATGGTGACACTTGCTGTAGCACCTTCCACATTCTGGCCCCGTGCGTTGTCGACGGGCAGCCCTGCGATGGGCCCCGTCGCTGCTTTTTCCCAGTAGGCCAGTTCCTGGTGCAACGATTCTGAGTCGGCATACTGGACCAACTTGTTGGCCCAGTCGCGGAAAGCCGTTGTCTTAAGAAGTAGTTGCACAGGCACGCGTCGGGCCAACTGCTGATAAGCCGTTTGTAGGTCCTCGAGCAGGATACCCCATGAGATTCCATCTATCGCCAGGTGATGAACCACGATCAAAAGCCGGCCTGGCACGCGCACCCCCAAGTCAAAGTAGGCCATGCGCACGAGGGGGCCCCGTATGATGTCCAAGCTGGCCTGCAGGGAGGCAGCCTCGGCCTCGATGGCGGCCTTCTGGCGTTTGCGTGTCATCGCAGATAGGTCGACCCACGAGAAAACCGATTCCTCTTGCCAATCAGCGTTGATCTGCTGCCAGCCTTGCTGGCCGTCTGCTGACGGCGCGACACGCACCAGGCGCAGGCGCAGGGCATCGTGATGCTCTATTAGGCACTCGATGGCGCGCTCCAAGAGGTCACGGTCCAAGCGCTGCTGAGCCTGAAGCAACAGAGCCTGGTTCCAATGATTCGGATCCACCAGTTCCTGTTCTAGAAACCACTGCTGGATGGGTGTGAGCGGTACCACGCCCGAGACCACGCCTTGCTCGGCTTGCACAGGGGTGGCCGCGGTAGAGCTCATCGCCGCCGAGGCTAATCCGTCGATGGTGGGATGCTGGAACAGATCCTTGGGCGCCAGCCTTAGCCCGGCCTGGTTGGCCCTGGCAATAACCTGGATGCTGAGGATCGAGTCGCCACCCAGCTCGAAAAAGCTGTCATAGATTCCCACGCGATCGAGATGCAACACCTCGCCCCAGATGCGAGCCAGGGTCTCCTCAGCGTCGCTGCGTGGAGCTACATACTCAGCTTTCAGATCTGGCCTCAGGGCCTCAGGGGCCGGCAGCGCACGGCGATCCACTTTGCCATTCGAGGTCAATGGGAGCGTTTCGAGGAAGACGATGGTCGATGGGACCATGTACTCCGGCAACTTATCGCCCAGAAAGGCTTTGACGTCGTTCGCTGTGAGGGTTTCAGCGGACTGGAGAGTCGCCCCAGATTCGGATTCGAGCACGCTCCGGGTGCAGACGTATGCTACCAGTCGTCGTGCACCTGGTGCATCTTCACGGGCGAGAACGCATACCTTGCTCAGGCCAGGATGCTGACTGAGCACGGCCTCGATCTCGCCAAGCTCTATGCGGAACCCGCGGATTTTCACCTGGTTGTCGACGCGTCCCAGGCATTCGAGGTTGCCATCGGCGCGGTAGCGAGCCAGGTCACCGGTTTTGTAGATGCGCGCGCCGGCAGCGCCAGCCAGAGTGCTGTCGGCAGTGAACGGATCGGGCAGAAAACGCTCCGAAGTTAGCTCCGGGCGGTTCAGGTAGCCACGGGCTACCCCAGCACCGCCAATATACAACTCACCGATGACACCGATGGGCACCGGCTGCAGATCAGGA
>CAYQDH010000801.1:0-1675 GCA_964416075.1 uncultured Anaerolineales bacterium
TGGCCTTATTGTACCTCCATCCTCCCCCAACCCATTTATGACCGAATCTCAGGTTTTGTACAAGATTCGGTTACAAATAGGTCGCATGGAAATGAACGTGGAATTCGGCTAGTCTTGGCGGGTGATCTGTTTCCCAGTGCCGTGCTCGCCGCGCTTGACTGGCCGCATGATGGGCGGGTATGATCGCTACACTGGCGCCGCCATCGGGCGAGCTATGACGACAATGGGATGGGGGAAACGATGAACAAGCTACAGAGGGTCTTGGCTACGGTGAACCACGAACTCCCCGACGTTATTCCCCAACAGGAGGTTTTTTTCGACGACACATCGCAGGAGAAATTCGAACCGATCCTGCGGGAACGCTTGAGCCAGCGGGGCGTCGAGATGCCCTCTGATGAGCGCCTGCGAAGCCGATTGGAGAGCGCCGAATTGCTGGATAACTACCTGGTCGGCGTCGGTGGGGGCGGCTTACGCTCTCACGTGGTCGAACGTGGCGATAACTACCACATCCTGGAGTGGGAGAACGGCTGTCGCTGGCGCATCCGCGAACGCCCCTACAACCGGCAATACATCGACATGCCCATCAAGGGCGAGGCCGACCTGGAGGCGTTATCGCTGCCCAACCCGCGCGATCCCGCGCGCTATGAGCACGTGGCCGAGAGCGTGCGCTATTTTGCCGAGAGGAGCTATTGCACCATGGCGGGGGTCGGCGGGGCTTTTTCCGGGGTGTGGTACCATTTCCGCAGCTACGAAGACCTGATGATGGACATGGTGGGCAACCCGGCTTTTGCCAAGCGACTGGTCCAGGTGGTGGCCGATTTCAACTATGCCGCGGCGGAGGAATTGCTCAAGCGAGGCATCCACTGCCTCTCCTTTGGCGACGACATGGGCTCGGTGACGGGGATGTTTTTCTCCCCGGCATGCTACCGCGAGTTCTATTTCGAGGTACACAAGCGTCTCTGCGACTTGGCCCACCAATATGGCGCGTTCGTGAACCTGCACTCGCATGGCAACATCAATGCCGTAATGCCCATGTTGGTGGAGGCAGGGGTGGATGTGCTCAATCCGGTGGGGCCCACGGATAATATGAATATGGCCGAGCTCAAGGAAAAGTATGGTTCTCGGATGACTTTCCTCGGTGGCATGAGCAAGTGGATCGGGGAGATGAGCCGCCCCGAGTTGCAGAGCCATGTGGAAGAGGTCGTCCGCACCGGCAGTGTGGGCGGAGGCTATATGACCTGTGCGGAAGGGGGCATCCCCTACACCATGAGCCCCGAGGATGTCGTCTTTTACCTCGACGTGCTGGAGAGATATCGTGAGCGGTATGGTGCGCACTAGAATAATCATAGAGGAGAACGCAAATGGTCGAACAGATCGGCAAGTTTCTAACCACCCAGGTCATCCACCACGGTCCCGGCGCCCTGGCGCGGTTGGAGGGGGAGATACACAAGCTGGGCGGCAAGAAGGTGGCCCTCCTCACCGACCCGGGGGTGGTGCGAGCCGGCCTGCTTGACAGGGTGGCTGCCGCGGCCGGGGCGGAGCTGTTTACCTTTGCCGAGATCCCAGCGGAGCCGCCCTACGAGATCGTGGAACAATGCGTGGCCCTGATGCGCGACAACGGCTGCAACCTGGTGGTGGCCCTGGGGGGCGGCAGCGTGATCGATACCTCCAAGAT
>CAYQDH010000802.1:0-1674 GCA_964416075.1 uncultured Anaerolineales bacterium
GCTGGAGCATCACGGCGCCGTCGACCACAGTCGGCGAGGCCTGCGCGAAAGGTCCCTGCGGGGGCAAAGGGATCGGGATGGAACCGCTGGGCGAATCCGCGGAGACCACCGAGGCGCTGCTCACCCCAGCATCGGCGAGAGCGGCAGCGGCAGCGTCGTCCAGCTTCACTTGGGGAACGATCACCTGCACCGGCTGGCCTGACCCGCCAGGAAAGTGAGCCGCAAGTACGTTCTGCCCATCGCGGGACTGAGACTCGCCTATCACCAGATCGCTGGCCGGCACCCCTCCCGCCTTCAGGCCCACGAGCCCCACGCAGCCGAGCGCCAGAAGAAGGCCGACCACTATCCACACGGTCCGGGCCCGAGCATCGATCACGCCGGCTATGCGTGCCCAGACGCCTGCCGGCACACGGGCATCCTCTTCCTTGGCGCCACCGATGCGCCGCGGCCAGAAGGCGAACCGTCCGGCCAGTAGAAGCATGGCCGGCAGGAACGTCAAGGCCACCAGGACCGCGAACACGATACCAACGCTGGCTACCGGACCCAACGCTTTGTTCGATGCCAGGTCGGAGAGGAGCAGGCAGAGAAGCCCCGCGACCACAGTGCCGCCAGAGGCGAGGATGGCCGCGACCGAGCCTTTCCACGCGGCCTTGGTGGCGCTCCAGACTGAATCGGCGTTTCGCAACGCTTCTCGGAACCGTGAGACATAGAGCAAGGAGTAATCAGTCGCCGCCCCGATGACCAAGATGAAAAGGATCCCCTGCACCTGCCCGTTGATCTTGAAGACGCCCGCCTTGGCCAGATAGAAGTTCACGATCACGGCGGCGCATAAGGCGCTCATCGCCGCGAGCAGCACCATGATCGGCAACAGCGGCGATCGATAGACGGCCACGAGGATTATCAGCACAGCGATGACGGCTACCAGGAGCAACAGGCCGTCGATACCGGCAAAACCGCTGCGTAGGTCGGCGCTCAGGCCGGCGGCGCCGGTCACCAGCACTCTGAGACCATCGGGGGCCCCTTCAAGGGCAGCCCGCAGGTCGGAGACGGCCTCCTTGACATCCCCCTCGGTAGAAAGGGGCACGAAGATCTGCGCCGCCATCCCATCCTCGGAGGGGATGGCCGGCGATACACCCGTCGTGATGGCCTCCACCCTCTCCGGCAGGAGTGTGGATTGCGCCCCAAGCCAAGCTTGGTCGTCTCCGGTCAGGCCCCCGGGCCGCTCGGCCACGACCACGGCAGGGATGGCATCCTCGCCAAGGAATGTAGCCAGCCGTTTCTGCACCTGGGTGGATTCGGCGCTGCTCGGAAGATAGAGGAACTGCTCGTTCGTCGCCACCTCTTCGATACGGCCGAAGTAAGAGCCGCCGATCGCAGCGATAGCGACCCACACGATCGTGAGCAGGACCCCGACCAGGAGCCGCGTCGGGCGCCTCGAAAAGCATGAAGCCACAGGTTCTCCTCGTGCCCGGGAGCGTGGAACCCGGCCTCTATCCGGGATCCATTGCCTTTAGCCGCTGATGATACACGCGGCCTGCGAGGAGCAGAGCGTGATTCGGTCAAAAAGACCCGGCCTGCTCGGCCGGCTGCCCAAGCAGCCGCACCCTACGGTGGGCCGGATGGAGAGGAGCCTCGATAGCCCCGTGTGCCCGCCGCCCGGCCGCCCGGTCGCCC
>CAYQDH010000803.1:0-1673 GCA_964416075.1 uncultured Anaerolineales bacterium
AGCGCCGTGAGCACCTCCTCCGCATCGGTGGGGCGCTGGGTGGGATCCTTGGCCAGAAGGCGCAGGATGAGCGCCTCCAACTCGCGCGGGCAGTGGGGATTGTGCCAGCTCGGCGCCACGGGAGGGGTGTGCACGTGCTGGCTGACGATGGCCACCGGGTCATCGCCCAAGAAGGGGGGCCGGCCCGCCACCATCTCGTAGAGCATGCAGCCCAGGGCGTAGAGGTCGGCGCGCAGCGTCACCTGCCCGCCGGTGGCTTGCTCGGGGGACATATAGGACCCCGTCCCTACCATCATGCCTTCCTGGGTCAGGCGGTGGGCATCCAGGGGCAGGGCCAGGCCAAAGTCGCCGATCTTGGCCACCCCATCGGGGGTCAACCAGACGTTGCCGGGCTTCAGGTCGCGATGCACGATGCCGCGTGCGTGGGCGAACTGCAGGCCACGGCAGACCTGCACGGCGATCTCCAGGGCGCGATCCAGGGGCAGGCGATGGTCGGGGGCTTGAGCCAACAATTGCTCCACGGTCCCACCCGACATGTACTCGGTGACGATGAAAGGTTGTCCTGCTTCTTCTCCGAGGTCATGGATGGTGACGATGTGCGAGTGGGAACCCAGCCTGGCCATGGCCTGCGCTTCTCGGCGGAGGCGGGCGCGGGCGCTTTCGTCCAACCCCTCGGTCTTGAGCAGGGCCACGGCCACCTCGCGGTCCAGCAGCGTATCGTGGGCCTGGTAGACTCTTTTCTTGGCTCCTTCGCCCAAGGGCTTTTTCAGGGCATAGCGCCCGCCCACCAGGGAATCGGGGGCCAGCCCCCGCGCCGCGCCGCTCGGGAGTACTGGGCGCTCCAGGCCCGCGCGGATTTCCTGGTAGAGCTGTGTGGTCTGCGGCTCGGGCTCCACGCTTAGTTCCTCGGCCAGGACCACGCGGCAGGCCTCATATTGCGCCAGCGCCGCGCTGCGTTGCCCCTGAAAGGCCAGGGCCTGCATCAACTGCCGATGGCCCTGTTCATCCCAGGGATCCAGTTGCAGGCAACGCCGGGCATAGGATTCCGCGCGCGGAAAGGCGCCCCCACCCAGGTCAACGTCGGCCAGGCGACGCATGATGCCCAACGCCTGCTGGCGAAGGTGCTCGCGCCGCTGGGAGGCCCAACTCTCAAAGGCGGCGCTGTCGGGGATGGAGAAACCCTCCAGGAGGTCGCCGCGGTAGAGTACGATGGCCTGGCGCGAGCGCTCCAGGTCGGGCGGGGTAAAGCTGGCGAGAGCAGAGCATTCCAATAGAGCGGCTACATCGAGCGAATGGTCGCTCTCACGGTTGAACTGGATGGTCTCGCGGGTGATGAGCAGGTGGGACGGGGTGGCGTCAGGGTCATGAATGGCCTGGCGCAGGTTGGCCAGGGCGGAGCGCAGGCTGCTGCGAGCGTACTCCTGGGGCCAGTCTGGCCACAAGAGCGCAGCCAGCGTATCGCGAGCATGGGGATGCGCCGCCTCCACCGCCAGGTAGGCCAGCAGGGCGCGCACCCTATCCGACCGAAAAGTGGTGATGGGCTGTCCGTCCAGGGCCGCATGGAACGGTCCCAGCAAAGCGATCGAGAGGTGGGCCATGGCGCAGCCTCCTACACTCCCCCGAACCCCGATGCCGGGGACATTATACAACGGCCTCTGGCCAGCATCAACTCG
>CAYQDH010000804.1:0-1672 GCA_964416075.1 uncultured Anaerolineales bacterium
CCCCCCAGGATGAGCAGCCCCCGGCTGACGAGGTAGCGGGCAAAGTTTGGATTCTGGTGCAACACATCAGGCAGGCGACGCAGGTATTCCTTGAGCGACAGCGCCTCGCGGGTGGGCAATTGGTGGGGCTCGCGGTTTAGCCACAGAGAGAGCCAGGATAATGCGTGGGCCATAAAACAGAGCAGAAAGCAGATACCGAAGGAGATGGGGTAGGCGTAATGGCTTAGCGCATAACGCGATAGCGCCGCCCCGCCGATCCCCAGCAAGCCACCCGTGGCCTGGCTGACGCCAAAGAGCCTCCCGCGCCGCTGGGGAGGGATCACCTTGGCGATCATGCTATTCCAGGCCGGCCCCGCGACGCCGCCGCTAAAGGTGGCCAGCCCCAGGCCGAGGGCCAGAACCATGTAGGAGAGCCACTCTGGCGCACCCGGCCAAAAAAAGATGCCCAGGGCCACCACCAGGTAGGGCGCGCGCTCCATGACGCTGATCTTGAGGATAAAGGGCTTGAACTGCGACAGCCGCTCGGTCTGCCGGGCCATCAGCAACTGAGGCAGGAAATAGCCTACATTCTGGATGGCGGGGATCAGGCCGATCAGCAGGGCTGACGTGGTGAGACGGCTGGCGTACAACGATAGAATCGTGGAGCCAAAGATAAAGCTCACCGCCAGGTTGTAGAAGGTGAGGTCCAGGAAGTTGGCCACGAAATTCCAGCCCTCGTTTTTGTGGATCATCTCCTGATAGGCTTCTGGGCTCAGGATCGTTCTCATTCGCTCTCGCTTCGGATCGGGTGGGGCGCGGGCCGGCTGGTTGGGAGGCGACCATGGGGCGGCGCTGTTGAGGCACGATAAACTCCGCTGGAGCGGATCGCAGCGGAGTCTTTTGGTTGTGACCGGGCAATCCGTGAATTGCCCCTACTAATCTCTAGACCTTGACTACGTCGCTCGCTTGGGGCCCTTTCTCCGATTGCTCAATCGTGAATTCGACGCGTTGCCCTGCCTCGAGGGTGCGGTAGCCGTCCGCCTGGATGGCCGTAAAGTGCACGAACACGTCCGGCCCATTATCCGGCTGGATGAAGCCGTACCCTTTGGCATTGCTGAACCATTTGACCGTTCCAACTTCTCGATTAGTCACGTTCGATCACCCCTTCTTCTCTGTACTGCGTTGGGCTCGCGGTGATGATTGTGCGTTCGGATGACCATCCTCGAACGAGACTCGGCGAAGCGGTCCTCAGCAACGCCAAACTCTCACTCGGGCCCGCTTGGGGAGAAATAGTACTACCATGGGGAGTTCTTGTCAAAGACAAGCGCGCGACTTGCGCATCTTGGCCCCATGGCGTACGATAGGTGCATCTCGATACTTGGAGTGCTGATATGCGTGTTGAGCTTGCCTATGGGCGTCAAGGGTTGGCCATCGAGGCGCCCGATGACGCCACGATCCTATTGCCGCAAGATAGACCGGGCCTGGCCGACGAAGGGGCCAGCCTGCTGGCCGCGCTGCGTAGCCCGATCGGCGCGCCCCCCTTGCGAGAGATGATCGCTCCTTCCGACCACGTGGTCATCGTCTTTAGCGATATCACCCGGCCGATGCCCAATGCACGGGTGCTGCCCTGGCTGCTATCGGAGCTGGTCCACCTGCCCAAACAGAATATCACCCTGTTGAACGGCCTGGGCAC
>CAYQDH010000805.1:0-1664 GCA_964416075.1 uncultured Anaerolineales bacterium
ACGTGAGCGGGGCGTGGGCCGGGATTTGGTCGCAGGCCTCGGCCACGATCTGCAGGCGCGGCGCGAGCTCGGGCTGATCCTCGGCCATGTGCCGGGCCAGGTGCGCGAAACGGGCTGCCAGCACGACGGTGGCGCGATACACCATCTCCACAGCATCGTAGAAGGCCGTCTGCTCAACCGTGGCGCTCGAGCCCAGGCGAGCGCGCTCACGCTGTGTCTGCTCGATCAATCCCTGCAGGCCGGCGGAGAAAAGGGTATGCCAGCCGGGCGAGATGTGCCCCGTGTCCAGGACACCCTTGACCAGCCCCGTCTGCCAGGTGAGGCGGAACCAGGATACCTCCTGCTCGATCGGCCCGCTGGCGGCCTCTTTCATCCAGCGCTCGCCCACGCGGCGTAACAGGTTGCCGTGGTTCAGCTTGTCCACGAACCAGTCCTGGGGGTCGATGGCGATCTGCCCGCGCGTGACCACCAGCTCGTAGAGCCGCGCCTTGATCAGGACGCGGGGCTCGTGGGCGTAGGCGCTCAGGATCTCCTCGGCGGCGGCCCAGAGCTCGTCTGGGGACGAGCCCGTCGCGGGATCGTAAACGGTGTCCTGGAATTGGCGCTGCAGGCGCGGGCGCACCTGGTCAAAGGTGTTCCACAGCGCAGAGGTCGCTGCCTCATCCATTGCGAGCACCGTAGCCATGGGTTGCCTCCCGCATTTCGTTCGTAACGACGCGTATTCTAGTCCGAATCCTGCCTGACAGCAATGAGGAATTGGGTTCGTTTGGTAATATTCATGTGGCTTGAGTGCCTGGCTTGTCCTGCTACAAGCACTGCGAGGCCGGGTGGCAGGGCTTTGCCAAAGTCGGGGAGGCGGTCGGGCTGAGCGCAAACGACAGGTGTCGGCTATAGTCAACAGAGATGCTTCGCTGCGCTCAGCATGACATAAGCGACAATGACAAAGCCCTGGGCCAGGTGGTTGGTAAGGTTGGGAATGAACATACGCTCTGTATCTATTATAGCATACCTAATAGCACAAGCGGGTTGTGCAATCGAGGTCAGCTTGGGCCTGGTGGCGAGCAAAACCGAACCTCACCGGCACGGTAGATCGTCGCATGCGGAGCCAAGCTGCTATACTCCTGCCAGTCAAACACACATTGGGCGAATCCGGCGAGGACCAGATCTCGCCCGACGACTTGCGCGCTACGCAGGTCGGTGAATATGAGGAGGAGTTGGTCATCCAGCTCCAGGAGGAGCTTGTGCGGTCTCTGCTGTAGGTACGTGAGCGTGTGCTGGTTGTCGAACGGTCGTCCAAACCAGCCATCAGGGAGCACCAAGCTGGGCCCCCCGGCCTTTGTGAACCAATCTTGGATGATCTTGCTTAGGTGATCGCGTGCCATTGGATCATATCCTTCATCTACTTGGCCTTGTGCAGTAATTCCATGGCCTGTGCTGCAGTGAGCGTGGCATGCCCTCTGACTGCGCCGGTCGCAGCGTCCACACTGAAGGAGAGTTCAGCCGCCCATTTGTCCGGCGGGCGATAGTACTCGATGTGCCAGAATAACTGCGGAGTGCCGTACAGTCCGTGAGAGATCCACATCCGAACCCGAGCATTCGGAAACCTGGCGCAGTCGGAGCGCCATTCGAGCGCTCTCTCTCGGGCGATCCGGTATGCCTGCAGG
>CAYQDH010000806.1:0-1049 GCA_964416075.1 uncultured Anaerolineales bacterium
CGAAGTGAGGGTGATCGATTGTCCGTGCGCATGCACTACAATCTGGGGTTGCTGCAGGTGCAGTGCCCGGAAGCGGCTGAAGACGAGATAGTTGCGCGTGCGGTAGGTTGAGCCGTCCGGCGGGCCGGCCTGCAGCTCAGCAAATACCACGGCATCCAGCAGATCGCCATTCAGTTCTCGCGGCAGGGTGGTCGAGCTGGCGTCAACAGGCAACACGCGGGGGCTAAAGCCAATCCCCAGGTCAGCAAGGCTCAGTCGAGCCAGCGGCGTCACATCGTTGGCCAGCAGGTGTGTATCAAAGACCTGCTCTCCCAGCTTGCGACCATCGAGGTTGTATGCGGTTACCCGCACGTGAGCCGGCAGGTCGCGCAGTTGGTCGTTAACAGCCTCGAGGATGATGTCGTCCCCATCCTGGCGCAAGGTGGGTAGCACAGGTGCGAAGAATTGCTTCGTATAGTAATACAAGCCCTTTTTCCGCTTGTAATAATCTAGGCAGGACCAACTGGCAACGGGCCAACAGTCGTTAATCTGCCAGTACAGGGCGCCCGAGGTCATGAACTTGCGGCGCCGCCAGAACTCCACGCCGGTCTTGATAGCCTCCGCCTGGCTAAACTGCGTGAGATAGACAAAGCGTTGTAGATCCTTGGGCAAGCCAACCCGGCCGGCTAGGAAGCGCAACAGCCTCTCCGTGCCCTCGGTCATTTTGTTGTGGTGGATGACGACCGGACTCAGGATGGTGCGATCCTCCGGTGCGGTGTACGAGAGGACCGTTTTCCAGTTAGGCATGGCCTGGAAGCCAAACTCACTCAGGAATCGCCCCGTGTCTTTCAGGTAGCCACCATAGTCTTGCCAGTTGCTCCACACCGTCCAGGAGTGCCGGTCGCCATCGCTCATGCTGTTGGGCTTGCCCTGGCCATAGGGACTGGACACCCAGTATGGGCGGGAAGGGTCGAGGTCGGCAATCACCTGCGGCAGGATCTCTCGGTAGACATAATTACCGAGGTATTTCGGCACGCCGTTGTGCCACCACTCGTCAAAGCCCCAGTTAT
>CAYQDH010000806.1:1059-1657 GCA_964416075.1 uncultured Anaerolineales bacterium
GGTGAGATACTCTTCAAATATCCATTGGCATTCGTTGTTGCCGCACCAAAGCACCAGGGAGGGGTGGTTGCGCAAGGCCTTGACTACCTCCTCCGCCTCATCGCGCGCCAACTCCTGGAACCAATCGAGTTCATCGGGATATTGGGCACAAGCATAGGCGAAATCCTGCCATACCATAACCCCCATTTCGTCGCAGGCCTGGAAAAACGCAGGGTCCTCGTAGATGCCTCCGCCCCAGATGCGCAGCATGTTCATATGCGCTTGCTGTGCCAGCCGGATGTAATTCCGGTAATCCTCCTGGGTTAGGCGTGGCAAGAAGTTATCGGCTGGTATCCAGTTGGCGCCCTTGGCAAAGACCTTGACACCATTGATGACGAAGACAAAGCTCCTTCCCTCGACATCATCTTCCTGCAGCAGGCGCACCGTGCGAATTCCGGATCGGAAGGTATGCTCATCGCAGAGTTCCCCATTGGCAGAGAGGCGAATCACGATGTCGTAAAGCGGTTGTTCCCCCAACCCATTGGGCCACCACAGTCGCGCGTTGGGGACTACCATCGAGACATCGATCGCCGGCTCTCCACGCAGCTCGATCACCGGC
>CAYQDH010000807.1:0-1656 GCA_964416075.1 uncultured Anaerolineales bacterium
AAATTGACGTAATGCTTGAACTCGGAGACATTGGCCGTGGAGTGCGTGCCCTCATACATAACCCGCTCCGCCAGATACAGCACGCTCCATGAGCCCGCAGGTGGCACCCAGCGCAAAGTACCCCAGGTATCTACGGCGCCAGCCAAGTCCACGACGTCGGCGCCGGTCGCCATATCGGGATCCGGCATGGCGCCAGCCCACAGAAAGCGCCGACAACTCACCGGAAGGTCGAAACGCACCTCTTGGCCCCCCTGCACCGGCACGCGGTGACACGCCACGCCCAGGGAAACGTATTCCGGGTGCGAGCGGGTAACGATGCCGCCCGCGGTGCCGCTGGGATAGCCCTTTTCATCGTACCACCACAGCACCATCCCTCGCTCGGCAGCCGCTCGCAGCCCATAGCGCAAGATCTCCCACTGCCTGGGGCTGACCAGATAATCTCGAAAGCCGACATTGGTCACAATGCCGCCGGTGCCCATTTCCAGAAGATGGTCCAGCCGGGCATCGATCCCTTCCTCCCCCTTGAGGTTCTCAGGGTCGGTCAGGGAACGGTCCAGCCCGTGCACGATCTGCAGAGGCCGATGCTGGTTGGACGGATTCGCAAACACCTCGCGGTCAAAAACAGACATGATTTGCCTCCGATAGGGAAATATGTTGGCTGCGGATTTCAGTAAGCAAGACATAACTACACTCGGCTACGGATTCACTATGGTCCCCTAACCGCAGACTACAAAGACAGCGCCATAGGCATCCAGGATGAGCTGCAAACCATCGTGGGCAGGCTCCACCTTGCCACTGAGAGGGTGATATAGGGTATAGGGCCCCGGCACACGTAAGGTGAGTTGGAGGCTCGCCGGTGTGACGGCGTTGTTGATCACGAAATAGAGGTCGCGCCCGTCCATGCGGCGGTGGGTATACAGGATATCCGCGTTGGGTGCACCCAATGCCAGGTCCGGCGCTAGCCACTCGCGAAGATTGCTGGCGAGTTGCTCTGGGCCAGCGCGGTGGGCCAGCCTCCCGTCAAAGAGAGCATCCAATTCGGCGCGCAAGGCGGGGGTTTGACCTGCCGATTCTGCCATCGTTGGTAATTCACCTGTGGCGATCAGCAGGCCCCCGGCGCGGCAGAAGGCGGCCAGCGCGCGGACGGTGGCCAGTTCCAGCGCTTCCAGAGGAGGTAGGATCACGGCTCGGTACGCCTCATCCGCGACGCTCAAGGCACCGCCACGCACGACAGCTTCCTGCACCGCCTGCTCGTCTATGACGTCCAGGTCGATCTGGGCGCGCAAGAGGCCACGTACGAGGTTGGGGTAGGCTCGGGATATACGGGTGATCGGCACGGGCCAGGGACCGGCAGGATCATCGCCCCAGGGCAGCGCCTGAGCCCGAGGTCGGTAGTGCGCCCAGATAGAGCGGATGGGATAGAGCACGGCCACATCGCAGCAGTGCGCGCCCTCACGCAAGAGCGTGGCCAGCCGCCCCATATAATCATTGTATTCACGATACCCCTCGGGGCCCACCTGGTCCCAACCATAATAGGAGGTGATCTGGTTCACGCCCAGCACATAGAGCAGGTTGCCGGTGCCGGGCATCTGCGCCACCGTGGTCTGGCGCGGTGGATTGCTATTTCGCTGGATGTGGTTAGAGGTCTCGCTGTGT
>CAYQDH010000808.1:0-1636 GCA_964416075.1 uncultured Anaerolineales bacterium
TGGAATACGTGTTGCACACGATTGCCATGTTGGCCCATCTACGCGAGATGCTCACCTTTGAGACATTGCGCTGGACGTCGGCCGTGGGCAGCGTGAAAGTGGGGATGGATCCCGAGCGGCTGCGCAAGAGACTGGGGCTCTCGCGCATCTCCTGGCAGCAGACCTGGCCCATCCTCCAGAAGCTGGCTGAAGACCCTCTATGAGTCGCCGAGCCAGCTTCTGGCGCGGTCCATATCCTCGGGCGTGTTGATGTTGAAAAAGGAAAGCTCCCGTGGGTCCAGGGTCTTGCTCTCGATCGCCTCGATGTAGCGCAAACGTAGTGAGGCGTAAAAGCTGATCACCCTTCGCTCGCTATTCAGGAGAGCACGACGCAGCGGGGACAGGCAACGCCGGTGGTACAGGGCGTGCAGGGGTTCCAGACCGGCCGGCGTGCGAGGTACCACGATATCGTATCCTGATCTCTGAGAGAACATATAACGCACCAGGCCGGGATCCACAAAGGGCATGTCACAGGCCACCACGAAGGACCAGGCATGCCGCGCCGCTGGGAGCCCCCCAGCCATCCCGGCCAGCACCCCGGCAAAGGGCTCCAGATCGCGCACGATGCGGGCACTCGGCACAGCCAGCTCCTGGTCATGGCGCAAAACCACGACCAGGTCGTCGCTGAGCGGCGTCAGCGTACCGAGCACACGTTGCAGCAGGGTAGCGCCGCCCAGCTCTAGAGTGGCCTTGTCTTGTCCCAGGCGTTCGCCGCGACCGCCGGCCAGGACGATGACACTGATCGGCAGTCGCGCGATAATCTCAGGGTTCCCCGTCTCGCTCATATCTCAGGACGAGATCGGCCACCATTTGACACACACCGGCATGGGCACGTGCAATATCTGGCCGGTCGGCGTCAGCTTACCCGTGGCTTGGTCGATCTTGTACACCAACACGTTGTCGGTGTTCTGGTTCGCCGCCACGAGATAGTTCCCGCTGGGATCGAGTCCGAAATTGCGCGGGTACTCGCCCACGGTGTAGGCATAGTCCACCGTCGTCAGCTTGCCCGTGGCCTCGTCGACGGCGAATACGACAATGCTGTCGTACCCACGGTTAGATCCATAGACGAATTTGCCCGAGGGATGCACGTGGACATCCGCGCACCAGCTCTGTCCTTTCCACCAGGCGGGCAGGGTGGAGAGATGCTCCACCTCGGTCAGAACACCACGGGGCGCATCATAGCTAAAGACGGTCATGGTCGAGTCCAGCTCATTGATGACATAGACCCACTTGCCGTTGGGATGAAACGCCAGGTGGCGTGGGCCGGCGCCCGGATGCAGCGTGGCCCAGGGTACGTCGTTGGGCACCAGTTTGCCATGGTCCAAATCCAGCTTGTAGACCATCACCTTGTCCAGGCCCAGGTCGGGAACCAAGGCGTAGCGGTTATCGGGATCGGGCCAGATCGAGTGTGCATGGGGACCCTCTTGCCGCCGGGGATCGGCGCCGGAACCCTGATGCTGATGGAAATCGCTGGCCGGTTCCAGGCTGCCATCCTCGTTGATCGGCAGCATAGCGACACTGCCCCCGCTATAGTTCGCCACCAAGAGGTACCGCCCCGTCTTGTCCACGCTCACATGGCAAGGTCCCGGTCCACCCG
>CAYQDH010000809.1:0-1612 GCA_964416075.1 uncultured Anaerolineales bacterium
ATCTTGGGCATCAAGCCGCAGGGCGAGGGCCGGATGGAAGCGACGACTGAGCTCGTCGGCCTTGGCCTGGCAGTTTTCCAGGTTGCGCGAGGCGACGACGATATTGGCGCCAGCTTCGGCCAGCGCGGTGGCCATCTGGAAGCCGAGCAACCCGGCGCCGCCAGCCACCACGGCCACCCTACCGGTGAGGTCGAACAGATCCTGAATCGTTGGCATCAAGCTCCTCTCTTGGGAATCAGCCGTTGTCGTAAGCAGAATCCAGCATGGCAATGATGTTCTCGGCGGGGACGTTGGTCTGGATGTTGTGCACCTGGTTGAAGACGTAGGCTCCACCCTGCTTGAAGATGGCGATGCGTTCGCGGACGTGCTCGCGAACCTCCTCGGGCGTCGCCGTGGGCAGGACTGATTGGGTATCGCAGCCACCGCCCCAGAAGACGATCCGGCCACCGAACTCGGCTACCAGCCGCTCGGGCTGCATGTTCGCGGCGGAGGTCTGGATGGGGTTGAGGATGTCAATGCCGGCCTCGATCATGTGCGGGATGAGGCCATAGATGGAGCCACAGCAGTGCATAAAGGTCTTCCAGTGGGTGTGGCGGTGCACCCAGTCGCACAACCTGGCATAGTGGGGCTTGCACATCTCGGCCCACAACTCGGGACGGATGAATTCGCCGCGCTGGGTGCCGCTGTCGTCGGAGGCGACGCCCCAGGCGAAGGCCCTGTCGCCGACCGCATCATACAACTGCTCGAAGCACTGGATGGCAGCGTCCACGGAGCGGCCCATCATGTCGTGGCAGGTTTCCTTTTCGGTCATGAGCATGATCATCCACTCGGAGGGCAAGCCCATGGTGACGTTACTGGTGCGATCGGTTATCAAGCTGAGGCCCAGGAAGCAGACGCCGCCGCCCCAGCCCAGCATGGCATAGTCGGTGTTGTCGTCCAGGAACCTAGCGCGCGCCTCCATGGCTCGCAGGAGCTCGTCGGAGAACCCGCTCAACGGGCGAAAGGCCGCCGGATCGATGGTCATGCCTGGCTTGTTGAAAGCGATATCGTCAAAGTAGAAACCGCCGCGCGGCATGCGAAAAGAGGTGGGGTTGCGATCAGCATCCAGCATGACCCAGCGCCCGTCGGAATCCATGCCTATGTTAGTGCCCGGCGGGAGGAGGCCCTCGGCGCCCGGGTAAAGGGTCTTCGGACACCACTCGCTGTCGGGTCTCGTGTCATCCATGACAGAAGTGACATCAAGCGGCACGACATCGGCGTGAAAGCGCCGCAGTACCTGCTCTTCTACGGAGGCGATCATAAACTTGGGATCCCAGATACGCGTTGGCGTGTGCATGCCGAGCTTGGCCTTGAGTTGGTTATAGGCCTTGACGGTGATCCCAGTGGCCTTCATCGAGCTCAAGTCGATGGGCACGCGGTCGATCTCCTGGAAGTTGACCGCGCGCAAGACACGATCCCTGGAAGTCATCGGTAGCATAGTATCCTCCTAGCACTTTTTGACAGGATTTGGGAACGACTAGGCGCGCATCGTCAGATGGACACCTGCGGTGCGAAAGGCCCTGGGCAAGGCCAGAATGCGCGGGTTCGGCCCAGTATATCTCCTGGCGTCCAG
>CAYQDH010000810.1:0-1609 GCA_964416075.1 uncultured Anaerolineales bacterium
CCAGTTGTAGGGCCAATACGCGAATCGTCGCCAGTTGTAGGGCCAATTCATGAATTGGCCCTACGGTGGCTGCTCGAGCGCGCCCTGGCCGTCAAGATCGAGGTGGTGCAGGAGGACCCCTACGAGCAGGGCCGGCGCGCCGTGCTCAACCTGGGGCACACCTTTGGCCACGCCTACGAGCTGCTCAGCGGCTACGGCCTGCACCATGGCCTGGCCGTGAGCATGGGCATGGTCGCTGCGGCCTACCTGGCCGAGGGGCGCGGGGTCTGCTCCGCCGAGACGCGGGGGCGCATCATCGCCACGCTGGAGCGGCACGGCCTGCCCACGCGCCACGAATTCGACATCGACGAGGCCTACCGGGCCATGGCCAGCGATAAGAAAAAACGCGCCGGCGGCCTGCGCTTCGTCTTGCCGGTCGCGATCGGCGAGGTGACCATCGCTGACGACCTGCCCGCCAGTGAGGTCCTCGCCGCCCTGGAAAGGAGCCACGCATGAGCCACCGCTATCTGCTGCTGCACGGTCCCAACCTAAACATGTTGGGCGTGCGCGAGCCGGGGGTCTATGGCCGCGATACGCTGGAGGCCATCAACGACCGCCTGAACGCCTGGGCCGCCGGCGCCGAGGTGACGCTGCGCATCGTGCAGTCCAACCACGAGGGCGCCATCATCGACGCCATCCAGGAGGCCCGCGGCTGGGCCGAGGGGATCGTCATCAACCCGGGGGCCTACACCCACTATTCCATCGCCATCCGCGACGCCATCGCCGCGGTGGGGCTGCCGGCCATCGAGGTGCACCTCTCCAACATCCACGCCCGCGAAGAGTTCCGCCACACCTCGGTCATCGCCCCCGTCTGCCGGGGGCAGGTCTGCGGCCTGGGCTGGCTGGGCTACCGGCTGGCCCTGGAGGCGCTGGCCGAGGCCAAGGAAGCTGAATGAAAAGGAGACGATCGTGCAATACCAGGTAGTCACAGCGAACGAGTGGCTCTATCGTCGCTTTGGCGACAAGATCTGGTGTTACACCTGCTGCTTCCCCGGCGGATACCACGCCAACCGCTTGCTGGACATGCCCCTCCTGCGCACGCGGCTGCTGCATTGGGGCAACTATCTCTATGACCTGGTGGGATTCCTGCACTGGGGGCTCAACCACTATCGCGATGACCAAGATCCCTTTGAGCAGACCACTGTGCTCAACGGGGGGCCCGGCAGCCCCTTCTTGCCCCCTGGGGACACGCACATCATCTATCCTGGCCCGGACGGGCCGTGGAGCAGCGCCCGCTTTGAAGCCATGGGCGCGGGGATCGAGGATTACGAGTTGTTGCGCCTCGTGGCGGCGAGGGACAAGGGGCTGGCAGACGGCATCGTGCGCGATTCCCTGCGCGCCTTCGACCAGCTGGACGAGGATCCCGCCCACTTTACGGCGAACCATCGCCGCTTGCTGGAAGCCGCATCGCGCCTGGGGTAATCCAGCGTCCGGGCCATTCGGGCAAGTCGGACCGCGGCGCTCCAGGGCCGCTTGCCTTGGTCGAGCAGAGGCTGTGGAACAGCCCCTCCGGCTACGTGGCCGTGAACGTTCCCGGAATGAATTCCGTTCCTGTTAGACGAAACGTGAT
>CAYQDH010000811.1:0-1593 GCA_964416075.1 uncultured Anaerolineales bacterium
GACCCTGGGTCCCCACTGGCCGACGAGCGTGGCTTGCGGATGGACGTGGTGGAGGCTGTTCACGCCCTGCGCGTGCCCATCGTGCGCTGGCCCGGTGGATGTTTCGTCAGCGCCTACCACTGGGTGGACGGCGTGGGTCCCCAGCGCCAGCCGAGCTACGACAAAGCCTGGCGCGTGGAGGACCCGAACACCTTTGGCACGGACGAGTTCGTGGCCTGGTGCCGCCTGATCGGGGCAGAGCCCTATATCTGCACCAACGCGGGCAGCGGCACACCCGAGGAGATGAGCGACTGGGTAGAGTACTGCAACCTGCCGTCGCAGGGGCGCTGGGCACGCAGGCGCCAGGCGAATGGCTTTCCGGAACCACACGGCGTGCGCTACTGGTCCATCGGCAACGAGAACTATGGCGGCTGGGAGATGGGCGCCAAGACCGTGGCCGAGTGGGGACGGTTTGTGCTAGAGTCGGCCAAGATGATGAAACAGGTCGATCCTTCCATCGTGCTTCTCGCCGCCGCGCTGCCCGATGTAGATTGGACGCTGAACCTGTTGCGCGAGGCCGGCTCCCTCCTGGATATGGTGTCCATCCATGGCTACTATGACTCGCTCTGGCGGGAGGATAGGCCGAGTGATTATGTCACGTGCATGCTGCGCGCCGGCGAGGTGGAGAAGAGCATCCGGGCCACGGAGCAGATCATCGCCATCGCGGGGCACGAGGGGCGCAGCGGCATCGCGTTCGACGAGTGGAACCTACGCGGCTGGCATCATCCCCCTGGAAACTCGGCCGAGGCCATCGCCGCCCGCGACCGCAACGACATCAATGCCACCTACACCATGGCCGATGCCGTCTTTTCCGCCGGGTTCCTGAATACCTGCCTGCGCCATGCCGACACCGTGCGCATGGCCAATATGGCGCCGGTGGTCAATACGCGCGGCCCGCTCTATGTGCATCCGGGCGGCCTCGTCAAGCGCACCACCTATCACGCGCTGTGGATGTATGCGAACCTGCTGGCGGATCGGGTGGCGGATGCCTGGGTGTCCAGCGAGGCACTGACCAGAGGGAATGACAGCGTGCCGGCCCTGGACGCCGTGGTGACGTGCAACGCAGCGATGCAGGAATGGACCCTGGCGCTGGTCAACCGACACCCCAAACAAGGTCTGTCCTGCCGGGTGATAGTCGATGGCCGACCCCTGGAAGGACGCTTTCCAGGTACGGTGATGGCGGGCGATTCCACCGATGCCTACAATGATGTCGCGCAGCCGGAGCGGGTGGTGCCCATACGGCAGGAATTCAAATGCGTGCAAGGCGCACTGCGGCTTCCCGCACACTCGGTCAGTGTGGTGCGGGTGACCTAGGGAGGATGGCATGATCGATCCGGGGTTGGAGGGAAAAGTGGTGTTGGTCACGGGGGCCAACCACGGGATCGGGGCGGCCACGGCCGAGGCATTCGCGCTGCAGGGGGCGCGGGTGTTCATCGCTTGGTATCGCCTCCCCACCCCGTTCAGCCCAGAAGAGATGGGCGAGGCCGTACGTGGGGGCGTGGGGGGCGACGCGCTCTATCGATTCATTTTCCGCCGGTCACGGCTATAGATACG
>CAYQDH010000812.1:0-1587 GCA_964416075.1 uncultured Anaerolineales bacterium
CAAGCTGGTCAGCGCCGATGCACAGCAAGTGATCGATATTGCCAAGGAACACGGCGCGCTGGGGTGGAAGGTGAACGGCGCGGGCGGCGAGGGGGGCTCGATCACCCTGCTCAGCGGCTCGTCCATGAGCCAAAAGCGGGCCATGCTGCACGCCCTGGAAGAGACGAGCCCGCTGTACCAGAATATCCCGGTCTATCTCAGTCGGTACGGCCTACGGGTGTGGGAGCGTCAGGCGGATAACCATCAAGGCTAAAGGCCTCTGGTGAGCCGCCAGATGGTATATCACCCGCCTTCTGCCCCTGAGTGGAGAGGCAGAAGCCGTACACGTATTCGTCTCTCGGTCACGGCGACAATCGCGCCTCGTTCCAATGCGGGTCGGTGCTGGGTCAGGGCCTGCTGTAGATAGGCGTTCACCAGTTCCGGGCGCATGTTGCGCAGGCGGAAAATGATGACGCTTGGAAGTCTACCGCCACTGGCTGCCATCAGCTCACCAAAGTCGAGATCGTGTGTGAGGACGATGCGTTCTTCCCGGCGTGCTTTCTCCAGAATGTTGGGATCCGGTAATTGGTCGAGCCTCTCCTCATGCAGATGAACGGCCTCGTGCCCGAGGGCGCGTAGCCAATCCACAGTGCGGGGCGAGATGCCCATGTCAGCCAGGAATCTCATACGCTCAAGGGCTCCACCTCATACATACTATCTTCGGCCAGCCAGGCAGCATACTGCAGGGCCTGGCGAATATCCTCTGGCTCCAGATAAGGATAGTCCCCGACGATCTCCTCAGTACTCATCCCGTTGGCTATCAGGTTGAGGACTAGCGAGACAGAAACGCGCATGCCCCGTATACAGGCGCGTCCCCCCATAATCTGGGGATCAAAGGTGATGCGATCCATGCCCAACATGGCAAAGCTCCATTCCAGATGACAATGCTTGGAACACGACATCAAACTTCACATATCATATTCATTATACCACATTCCCGCAACGCGGCAGGGTCTCTCAGATCTCCAGCACGGCGCGAATCCGTCTTAGGCCCGAGCCCACCGCCTCCTCTTTGATGATGCGGAAATGTCCCAGCTCGCCCGTGTGCTCCACGTGCGGACCGCCGCATATCTCCTTGGAAAAGTCGCCCACGCTGTAGACCTTGACCCGCTCGCCATAGCGCTCGGCAAAGAGGCCGATGGCGCCCTGTGCCTTGGCCTGTTCCACCGTCGTCTCTTCCCACGTGATGGGCAGGTCGTGCTCGATCTGCGCGTTGACGATCTCTTCCACCCCCCTGATCTGTTCCGGCGTCATCCGCTCCGAGTGAGAAAAGTCGAAACGCAGCCGCTCCGGCGTGATGTTGCTGCCGCGCTGCTCGACGTGCTCGCCCAACACGCGGCGGAGCGCCGCATGGAGCAGGTGCGTGGCGGTGTGCAGGCGGATGGTCACCTCGGAGCGCTCGGCCAGCCCGCCGCGAAAGCGCCCCGCCGCGCCCTGCCGCGAGAGCTCCTGGTGCGTCTCGAAGGCGGCGCGGAAACCGGCCATGTCGGCCGCCATCCCCTGCCGCCGCGCCAGCTCGCGCGTCAGCTCCGGGGGAAAGCCGTAGGT
>CAYQDH010000813.1:0-1580 GCA_964416075.1 uncultured Anaerolineales bacterium
AAGGTCGCGCTCAACAAGCTCAAGATCTCGCCGTGCCAGGCCTGTGATGCCTGCCACACGCTAAAAAAGTGCCGCCAGGAAGACGATATGATATCGTTGTATCCCAAGCTTTTCGATTCGGATGTCCTGGTCCTGGGCACGCCCATCTACTACTGGGGACCCAGCGCCCAGCTCAAAGCCTTTGTGGATCGTTGGTACGCTATCGATCAGGAGGGCCTTCGCGAGGGGCTGAGGGGCAAGCGCTGCCAGCTTGTCTGTGCCTTTGGCGACTCGAACCCGGCCACGGCGTCGCCCGCGGTGCAGATGATGCGCACGAGCGTGGAATGGTTGGATATGCTGTTCGAAGAGCCGTTGCTTGTCACGGCCGGCGACCGCGGCGAGGTCGCCCGGAACGCTGACGTGATGGCTCGAGCTTTTGCGATCGGCGCACAGCTCGGAGGCTGACCAGCCAGAGAATATCGGTGCTGGTGCTGTGGGCCCCCGCGCCAGCGTAACCCGGAGATCACCATCGTCATTGATCAACACCCCTGTCTCACGAATGAGATAGGGGTGTGCTTTTTCCCTGGGCACACGTACTTGAGCGAACGGGGGGCTCGTATTGGGACACCAGCACGCCAGCCGACTGGAACCCGCCCGTGGCGACGCTAATCCAGGGCCTGGGCCTGGTCCCGCGCAGCATCTGCGCTCCCCACTTCAACCGGATTTTCTCAGGGCGATGGGGCGAGCGAGGGGCCTTGCCGGATGGCTATGGCATCATTGGCATTGATGAACAGACGGCATTGGTCAGCGTGCGCGACAGATGGGAAGCACTTGGTCGTGGCAGTGTTACCATCTTGCGGCCCGACCTGGAAACCGTGCGGCATATGGCAGGAGATTTGGTGGAACTCGATGAGTTGCTGTGCTGGAATTGCCCGCCGCCTTAGGTTGGCGCAGTACCAGCGATGGCAACGGTCGCTCATCGCTGACCGCGGGCGAGGGCCAGGTATGGCGCTGCCTGGCCCTCGATTATGGGGTGCTAAGCCAAGGGTTCGATCTCACGAATATCTTTGTGATAGTCCTGAAGCGATCTGACGCCGCCGCGGCCGTTTCGGCTAGCGGCGATCCCGTGGACAGAGGCAAGCGCTGCCGCTGGCGTGGTAATGTACGGCACCCTGTATTTGATGGCGGCTTTGCGGATGGAGGAGCCATCTCCCTGCCCGCGCTTCCCGCTGGGGGTGTTGATCACCAGTTGAATGTTCTTGTTCATGATCTCGTCCAGGATATTCGGCCGTCCCTCATTGAGCTTGGCGATGGGCTCGCTAGGGATGCCATGCGCAGCGAGGAAGCGATGCGTACCTTCTGTGGCCCTGATCCTGAACCCGAGCCTGGCAAACTCCTGTCCCACTTGTAGGATGCAATCGTCCTTCTCGGCTACACTGATCAGCACAGTGCCTTCGGTCGGCAGCGACGGTTGCACCGCTTCCTGAGCCTTGAAGAAGGCGAGCCCGTAGGAAGTGGCCATGCCCAGCACTTCACCCGTCGAACGCATCTCCGGCCCCAGAAGGGGGTCGACCTCTGGATACATATTGAAGGGGAAAACC
>CAYQDH010000814.1:0-1579 GCA_964416075.1 uncultured Anaerolineales bacterium
ACGCTTAGAACGCGCCACATGATACGACCCCGGTTTCTACCATTGGAGATAGAAACCGGGGTCGTAGATATTTCCCCTCCAGGCTATCTCACGCTAGACTGATGCAGAAACACCTCCGGCATATGGCGTCTCACTCATCCGCGACGGGGAATGTCACATAGAACGTGCTGCCATGCCCCAGTGTGCTGTCGAACCAGATGCGCCCCCCCTGTAGCTCGGCCAGCGCCCGGCTGATGGGTAGGCCCAGGCCAGTCCCTTGCATGCCCCGTCGCTCTATATTCTGACCCCTTTGAAAGCGACCAAAGATTCGCTCACGATCTGTGGGGGCAATGCCCATTCCCTGGTCCGCCACCGATAGCTGTACAAACCCATCCTCCATCGCCGGTATGGCCGCGATGGTGATAACTGCCCTTGGCGGGCCGTACTGGATGGCGTTGCTCAGTAGATTGGTCACAATCTGGGCTGTGCGCGTGGGATCGCACATCACCCAGGGTAGCTGGGGACTAGCCTGGTATTCCACTCGCAATTCTCGCCTTTGAAGCTGGGGTGCGCTTTCTGCGATCACCCCACGCACGATCTGTGATAGGTCGGCGGGCTGCAAGAACAGCTCCAGGTGCCCCAATTCCAGTCGCGTAGCATCCAAAAGATCGTTGACGATACGGATGAGCCGTTCGGCATTGGCATGCACAAGCTCGATCCGCTCCTGTTGCTCCGGGCCCATCGGGCCATAGGCCCCTTCGAGAAGTAACTCCAGGTACCCCAGAATCGAAGCCAGAGGTGTGCGCAATTCGTGCGCCGCGATGCTCAGAAACTCGGATTTGACCTCGCCCAGGCGCTGCAGCTCGACATTCGCTGCGGCGAGAGCCAGGTTACGGCGCTCGAGTTCTGCCTGCAGTAGATACAGTTCGTTGCGGTGTTGCACCAACTCCCGCTGCGTTCGCCCTGCGGAAGACACATCCTCCACCACCTGCATCAGGCCAACAATCTGCCCCTGGTCATTTCGCCAGGGCAGAAGCATCAGGTCAAAGTAAAGAAGCTCTCCTGCGGTACCCTCCCGGTTGACCCAACGGAGATCCAATGCCGGCATCGTTCCGGCCAGAATAGCCGCCACAGATTCTTCGTCGCCAATCAGCTCGGGTACGAGCTCCGACAGATGGCACCCAACCACATCAGACATCCCAAACAAGGGCGAGGTATCGCCGCGAGTCCACAGCACCCGCCCTTGCGGGTCGGCAAAGACCATCGTGACCCCGCAATGGCTACACAAAAAGGTGACAACCGTGTCATCCACGTCTAGTCGTCCTCAGCTCACCAACAAACGCCCGAGCTCGCGAAAAGCATCCTCGACACAAACTCCTGTCTTGGCACTGGTATAGAAATGCGGCAAGCCAAGCTCTTGCGCCAGCTGGTCGATCTGTTCCGAGGTGACCTGTCTCTTGTCTGTCAGGTCGGCCTTGTTGGCGAGAAGAACCATCTTGATGTCGGGGTCCGTGGCCCGTAGCTGGATGGCATAGCTACGTAGGGTATCCAGCGTCTCTGGTCGAGACAGGTCGCACACAAGCAATCCACCGCTCGCCCC
>CAYQDH010000815.1:0-1567 GCA_964416075.1 uncultured Anaerolineales bacterium
CCTGGCTAATGGCAAACACCTAATGCGTGTCGAGCTTGACCTTGGGCATGATCTCGGCATCTACCACGGACTGGTCCAGGCCATAGAGCTGCTCAAAGAACTGGTACGTCTTGTCCTTCATGTTCGGGCCGGACGCGCGATCCGGATAGAATCGCGTGGCCAACCACTCGAGCCCCAGGATCCAGCGCGGGTCGGCCATGTCCCACCCGAAATAGTCGGCGGGGAACAGGTAAAGATGCCCTTGCTTGACCGCGTCTAGCGCGCTCCAGGTAGGGTCAGCTCGCAGCTTGTCCAGGATCTGCTGCGGGTCGGCGCTATAGGCGACGATCACGATCTGGTCGGGGTTCCATTGCACGATCTGCTCCAGGTTGACCACCTTCCATCCATTCGTGGGCTCGGCATTCTCCAGCCAGACGGGCCTGCCGCCTGCCCTTTGCACCAGGATTGTCTGCATCCAGGCCTCAGCCGGTACGCTGACCGCTACCTCGCTGCCTTTGGTGCTGTACTGGCAGAGGAGCACCCGGGGCCTGTCCGCCTCAGCGATCCCCGACAGCGCCGACCCCACCGCATCCTCTCTGGAATGGTAGAAAGCGAGGATCTCCTCGGTGCGTGCTGTGCTCCCCAGGAGCAGGCCAAGGTTGGCCACATCCTGCTCGAACTGCGTAGGCGTCTCCAGGCCGAGGTAGACCACGGGAATCCCCAGCAGGCCCAGGCCCTTGCTTACCTCTTCCATGGCGGGGCTCTTGATGAGCACCAGGTCCGGCTGGAGCGCAGCGATCTGCTCCACACCGGGCGCTGCGCCCAGTGTGGCTTTGCTTCGAGCGTCGGGGTCGACTAGCCCGAGGAACTCTACCGAGGTCATGACCTTCTGGTCAAAACCGATGAGTTTGTGGCGACCCTCCGGGAACAAAAACAGCGCGTGCAGGACCATGAACGACGCACGTCCGGCCACCGCAATGCGCTGCGGTAGCTTCTCCAGCTTGACCGTACGCCCCACCGCATCGGTGATCTCGATGGGGCCAGCTGCAGCCCCGGGATCGATCGGCTGTTGGGGCGCTGTGTGCACACTGGTGTTCGTGCCGTCCAGCAGCTGGGCTGGCTCGGCGTGGCTCTCCTGCTCCCCGAGCGCCGCAGGCACACAGGCCACGGCGCTCGAGGTCACGCTGAGCAAGACCAGACCGATGACGAGAAAACCCACGAATCGTCGAGACAAGATGGCTCCTCCTCTAGCTGGTCGCTGTAGGTACCACTGTACGTCCTGTCGCATCGTCGACTGACTGGAGGTCAGTCGGCGCCACCTAGGCCGGTTTGGTCATCGTCAGCAGCCGCACCCCTTTGACCTGGGGGAAATGCGCGCCCTGCTGAATGGTGAGGAGCGCCGCTTCCTCATCGACGACGCGCGAGCCGGACAGGAAGGTGATGCCATAGTCGAAGAGCAGCGGCGAGATCGGCGTGGAAGGGCCCAGCACCATGACCTTCGCGCTCGGGCGACAAAGAGCGAGCAAGCCCTCCATGGTATGATTGATAAATGCCGTGCCCGTAATGGCCACCACATCCGCTTGGGGGA
>CAYQDH010000816.1:0-1552 GCA_964416075.1 uncultured Anaerolineales bacterium
GCCGGGGCGATCTGCGCGGTCGCTGCGGTGATGGAGGTCGACGCCTACGCCCTGTTCGCCGAGGGGGGCCGCTTTCATTACGAGGGCTACGGCCCCGGCGGGATCATGTTCGCCATCATCACCCTGTCGCTATTGGCCTATGCCGGCCTGGCGGCGATCCTGTTGCCCCTGGGCTACGGGCACGTGCGGCGCCAGGCATGGTCGGTGCTCGTCGCTGAGGCGCTCACCTGGACCTGGCTGGTGATCGGGCTGCCGCTTCTGGCGGGAGCGGTCGTGCTGACGCTGATGTTCAAGCCCTCCTTCGGCATCGGCGGGTTCGTGTTCCTGGGGGCCGTCATCCTGCTGGCCTACCCGTTAGGGCCGCTGGTGTTGCTCCTCCTCTACCGTCGCGCGCGAGCCAGCGGCGGGCTGAAGGGCGATCTCTCGGCCGCGCCCCCCCTTTCGGCGCGCGGGGCGGCCGCGCTGCTGGCGGCCCTGGCCGCGTTGGCGCTGTTGCCCATCCTGCTGCGCTCGCCCTTCCCCCGCTTCGGCCGCATCGTCAGCGACGCGGCGGGGCTAGCGCTGCTCCTGGCCACGGCGGCGGGCTTGGGCGTGGCCGCGTGGGGGGTGCTGCGCGGCCGGGGATGGGGCTGGTGGGGCGCCATCTCGCTCCTGGCGGCGCTGGCGGCCTCGGCGACGGCGACCGCTCGGGCGATGACTGTGGGGCAGATGATCGCGGCGCTGCGCCTGGTCCCGGAGGAAGCCAAGTTTTTCGCGCAATGGCCCTTTCTGCACGCGCATCCGGTGGCCGTGGCGGCGGCGCCGTTCCTGGTCGCGGTGGTGATGTTGCTCCTGGCGCAACGCCAAGCGGCACGAGACCGTATTAAGGATGGAGCGCCGTGATGGTTTGTCATCATGGCGCGGTATAATCCCTGTGGAGCGAGGTAAGGGACCCGCCACAGATGATAGGGAGACAACAATGCTTCGTCACAGGTTCCTGGTCCTAGTCACCGTTGCTCTGCTATGCCTCCTATGGGCCAGCCCGGCCCTGGCGGCCAAGAGCTACAGCGCCGAGCGGTTCGATGTGCTGCTCGATGTACAGGCCGATGGCTCGCTGGTGGTGACGGAGACGATCCGCTTTCGCTTCGTAGGTGGACCGTTCACCTACGCCTTCCGCGACCTAGCCTACACCCGGCTGGACGAGGTCGATCGCCTGCAGGCCAGCATGGATGGTGTGGTGCTGCGCCAGGGCACAGGCCCGGGCCAGGTGGAGGTGGTCGCCGGCCGCCCGCTCAAGGTGACCTGGCATTTTTCGCCCACCTCCGACTCGGCGCACGATTTCGTGCTCACCTACCGAGTCCAAGGGGCCATCCGCCAGGAGGCCAACGCGGATGCGTTGATCTGGCGCGCCATCCCCGAGGACCACGACTATGACATCGCGCGCAGCACCATTACGCTGCGCTACCCGACATCGCTCGGCCTGGTGGGCGCGCCGGAACTCTCGGGGGCGACGGCCAGCCGGGAAGTGGGCGCGGGGCAGGTGGCGTGGACCGCTGGCCCGCTCGGCGCCGAC
>CAYQDH010000817.1:0-1547 GCA_964416075.1 uncultured Anaerolineales bacterium
AACCTGGTTACGTTGCTGTTGATCCTGGGCGTGGCGGCCCTGGTGATAACGCTGCTGCCGGTGCATGTCGGACGCGTGGGCTATGCCATGAGCAAGCACGCTCTACTCAGCCTGGGCATCGGAAGCCTAACGCTCATTCTCCTGCTCATTCTGCTGCCCATACTGATCATCGTGTGCTTGGGGATCCCTTTTGCCATCGTTCTGGCCATCGCCTTTGCTCTGTGTGGCGTATTGGGCTGGGTGGCGGCTGGCAAGATGGTGGGCCGCAGGATTCTGCATGCTCTGCGCTCCAGCCGGATATCTGTGCTGGGCCAAACCCTTCTTGGAACGCTGGTAATCACTCTGCTCAGTATGGTGCCCTGCGTCGGGCTTTTCTTGGCCCTGGGGATTCTGTGCTGGGGTGTGGGAGGCGCGGTGCTAACCCGCCTAGGCACTCTTGATTATCCGCCGGACACGCAATGGGTCGTGCAACCCAAGGCGCCCGAACCCCCGTCTGAGCCGCCCGCCGCAAGCCCCGACAGAGGTCCTGAGTGGTCCTCAGGGCGAGATACACGTCCTTTGAGCGAAGCGGAGATTTGGGGATCATAGCAAGCCCTTTCGTCACCTTGGCCCTTTGGGGGAGAGAGTCACATCTCTCCCCCTTTTTTGTCTGAAGAACGTGTAGCATGAAGAACTTGTAATCTGAGGGAGTAGCTTCGTTCATCCATCTTTCATTTCTTGCCCCTATAATGAAGGCAGATTACGCGATATTGGATGAGCAAGTACGATTGCGAGCGAGGCAAAAACCTTGGCAACCAAGATAGAGCATATTCGGGAAGCTACGTTGATACCCAGCCTGCATCTTGCCACTACGGATGAGCTTTACTTGTTCGGCAAGCGTTTGCTCGACGTGGTGCTAGCCCTGGCGCTGATCGTGTTCCTGGCCCCCGTGATGGCTGCTATCGCCATCGTTATCAAGCTTGACTCGCGTGGGCCGGTCATCTTCAGGCAAAGACGTGTCTTGGGCGATCAATCGCTGGGCGATGATCAGGAGCCTGGCGAACAGACTTTTGAGTTTTTAAAGTTCCGCACCATGGTACACAAGGCGGATCAGAGCCTTCATCAAAAGTATGTGGAAAGCCTGATCAATGGAAACGGCCAGCAGTCGGAAGTCAATGGGCAAAAGATCTTCAAGCTGACGTGCGATCCTCGCATCACGCGCGTGGGGCGCTGGCTGCGCAAGACCAGCCTGGATGAGCTGCCGCAGTTGTTCAACATTCTGCGCGGTGACATGACGTTTGTAGGACCTCGGCCAGCTATCCCTTACGAGGTCAAACAGTACAAACCGTGGCACATGTACCGCCTCACAGTGGCCCAAGGTCTGACTGGCCTGTGGCAAGTGATGGGCCGTAACGAGCTCTCGTTCGATGAGATGGTGCAGCTGGATATCGAATATGCACGCAGGCGGTCTCTGTTTCTCGATATCAAGATCATCCTAGCAACTATTCCTGCCGTCCTTCTGGGACGTGGCGTCTGCTGAATCCCTCCCTCCCACGAAAGGAACGAGC
>CAYQDH010000818.1:0-1544 GCA_964416075.1 uncultured Anaerolineales bacterium
GGGCAAAGTTGCTGCAGCCTGCGCCTGCGCAGCGCTCGATCTTGAACCCGGCCTCGTTGTCCGCGTTGTCGGTCCAGGTCAGGTTGATCTGGTTGCTGGAGACCGCGCTTGCCGCCAGCCCAGTGGGGGCCGCCGGGGGCGTGCTGCTGCAATACTGCGCTTCCTTGCCGATGGCCCGGTAGGGGCAGTCGGCCTGCTGGATGATATAGCGCACGGCGGCGTCGTTGCGGCTGGTCTGCACGGGGATGGCCGAGGCGGGCGGGTAAAAGCCCGGGTTGGAGCTGGTGGGGTACATCTCAAAGGTGTAGGCAAAGATGCGGTGCACCCCATAGGCCCAGTCGTCGTAGGTGCCATCGGTGATGTACAGCTCGCTGGCCTGCTGGGGGGTGTAACCGTTGGTGGAGGCCATGTACTCGCCCATGGCCACGAACACCGCATGGTCATCCTGCACCATATCCGAGGGCACATCGGTGTAGGTGTAGCCATAGGGCCACAGCACCAGCTCGGCGTAGGTGTGGAAGGTGATGGAAGTGACGATCTGCTGCTTCCCGCCCACCACGCGGCTGTCGATGAAATCGCGCACGCGCGCCATCTCGGGCGTGGAAAAGGGCGCCGAGCCGTGGTAGGTCTCGCTAGAGGGATAGTCGCTGGACCCGCCGCAGCAGTCCCACTTGTAGCCATAGTTGCGGTTCAGGTCGGTGCCAATGTAGCTCGACCCCGGGTTGGGCTGGCGGTTCTTGCGCCAGGAGCGGTAGACGCCCGTGGCGATGTCGTATTCGCCGCCATCCGGGTTGCTATTGAAGATGATGTACACCTCGCGCGTGTTCACCAGGTCGGTAATCTGCGAATCGATGTCGTATTGCCCGGCCAGCAGGTTGAGGATGTAGAGGGTCATCTCCACGGTGAGGTGCTCGCGGGCGTGGTGCAGGCCCAGGAAGAGCACCTCCGGCTCATCTTCGTCCGTGGCCACGTTATCGCTGATCTTGGCCGCCCACATCTCGCGGCCCTCGTACGACTGGCCGATGGTAAACATACTGACCAGATCGGGGTGCGCGGCAGCCACCTGCTGTATCTCCGCCACCATCTCCGCATAGTTGTGATAAGCCTCGTCGGCCACCGGGAAATCCATCGGCTGGACCAGCATCTCGATGGGGTAACCCAGCGCGGCGATCGCGCTGGCCTCCGGCTCCACCGCGCGGACGATCACATAGTCCGCGCCGATCTCTTCGATAGCCGCGCCGGTGCGCGCGATCGCGGTGCGGTCCTCGCGAGTGAACACATTGCCCACCAGGTAGGTGGCCACAGTATAGTCCTGCCCCTTGCCGCCCTGCGCCTCGCCCGAGCCGGGGCTTGGCGCCTGGCCATACACCGCGGACGACGAGCCCGCCAGGAGCAGGACGACGATGAGCAGGATGACCGACAGGCGATGCTTGAAGGTGGTTCTCATGGTTCCTCCTAAAGGATCGTGCGTTGTACCGGCTTTACCGCTTGAGGGTTTTCGCCACGGCGATGTTCGAATACACGGATGTTCCGCTGGCATTATA
>CAYQDH010000819.1:0-1519 GCA_964416075.1 uncultured Anaerolineales bacterium
GATACGAAAGAGGCCTGGCTCGGGTCTCGTAGCGCAAGTTTCCAACTTGCGTCGCGTGGTGGAGCGCGAGATCGGCTTCCCTGGGCGGTTTCGCGCTCGAGTGCGCTCCGCAATTTGGAAAATTGCGATACGAAAGAGACGCTTTCGCATTGTTCATCGTGCTTGTATACGGCCTGGCAGCTCTTGTGACAGCGTTCACCGGTTCTTTGACGGCGGACGAGAGATTGCCACTGATCTGGTTTCTGGTGATCTTTGCCATGCTCGTCCTTGAGAGAGACGCATCACTGCAGCGGCTATTGGACGCGTGCAACCGAGCGCAAGCGCACACGTGACGGGAGGTATCTATGGCTGAATTGATCTACTCCGCCATCATGTCGCTGGACGGCTACATCGAGGACCCCAGCGGCAACTTTGACTGGGCTGAGCCGGACGAGGAGGTGCACAGGTTCATCAACGACCTCGAGCGAGGGGCCGGCACGTACTTGTATGGGCGGCGCATGTATGAGACGATGGCCTGGTGGGAGACTGGTCCCAGCCTCGCCGCCCTCCCGCCCCTGTATCGCGACTTTGCGGCGATATGGCAGGCGGCGGACAAGGTGGTGTACTCGAGCACGTTGGGGGCCGTCTCTACGGCCAGGACGCGCATCGAGCGGGTTTTCGATCCCCTAGCGATTCGCGAGCTCAAAGCCTCCGCGACACGTGACATTTCCATCGGCGGCGCCAACCTCGCCGCCCATGCCTTCAGGGCGGGCCTGGTCGACCGATGTGATCTGTTCCTCGCGCCCATCATCGTGGGTGGCGGCAAGCGGGGCCTTCCCGCGGACGTGCGTTTGGCGCTGGAGCTGACCGACCAGCGCCGGTTTGGCAGCGGCATGGTCTACCTCAGCTATCGCGTGAGGGGGTGAAATGACGGTGGACCAACCGCCTGGAGTCTGGAGGGCCAAGAGCCAGACCTTTGATGCGGTGTCCGCGCTCTACGATGCCTACCGGCCCGGTTATCCGGCCGAGCTGGTAGGGGATGTCATCCGCATCTCCGGCATCCGGCCGGACGGCAGAATCCTAGAGATCGGCAGCGGCACGGGCAAAGCAACGATCCTGTTCGCCCAAAAAGGCTTTACCATGCTATGCTTGGAACCCGGCCAAAACCTGATCGACGTCGCCGCCGCAAAACTGGCTGCCTATCCACGGGTGCGCTTCGTAAACGCTCGCTTTGAAGAATGGGAAGGCCCACAGGAAAAGTTCGATCTGGTCATCTCCGCCCAAGCCTATCACTGGGTTCCGGAAGCAGTGCGCTACGAGAAAACAGCCGCCGTCTTGAGACCTCGCGGGCATCTGGCTGCGTTCTGGAATATCTATCCGGGAGGCATGGACGAAGGAATCAGGCAAGAGCTGAGCCAGGCCTATGCCAAACGGGCGCCGGAATTGGTCAAAGACGAGGCGCCCCTTGGTCCCCTCGTCGATAGCATAGCGGCCTCGTTACGCGCGAGCCCATATTTCGGTGATGTGATCGTGAACCAAT
>CAYQDH010000820.1:0-1517 GCA_964416075.1 uncultured Anaerolineales bacterium
CTGGCCCAGATGGGGAGTTTTGTGCCGGCAGAATCGGCGCGCATTGGGGTGGTGTGGCTGGACGAGATGGACTGGCTGGATGGAACTGAACCCAGAGCCCAAGCGTTATTGGCCATTCTAGTGTGTTCTGTGGGCATGAGCGACAGAATACACATTCTATCGGAATTGGCAAGACCGTGAAGGCCCATTTGTCGTCTCCAAGCCCCCAAACCATCAGCCGCACAAGAACTCGATCATCGCGGCCAGGTCCTCGATCTCGCGCTGAATTGCATAGGGGGTAGATCCCCGCTCTCGCCGCGGCCCCGGCGATCATAGTTGAACACGGTCAAATGCTTTGCCAGGAGCGCCGCCAGGGGCGCGTTCGCTGGGTTGCCCTGGGCCGAGCTATGTGCATAATCCCCACTGAGCAGCGCTTTGACCTGCTATGCGTCTAGGCTCATGGGGCGGCAGCCCCGGAAGGGGAGAAGGGAACATGACCGATATCAAGATCACGATTATCGGTGCAGGAAGCGCCGAGTTCTCCGGAGGGATCGTCCGCGATCTTTGCGTGAACCCGGGGCTGCGCGGCAGCCACGTGTGCTTTATGGACATCGACGAGCACCGCCTGGAGATGGTGGTGCGCCTGGCTAAGAGGCTGGCCGGTGAGCTGAAGGCAGACTTGTCCTTCTCTACGACTAGCGACCGCCGCCAGGCTCTCGGCGGCGCGGATTTCGTGATAAACACCGCTCAGGTAGGTGGCCATCATTGGGTGGAGGCGCAACGCACCTTGGCCGAGAAGCACGGCTATTACCGGGGGGTGCGCCTGCACAATATCGGGCAGATGGTCTTTTTCCTGGATGTAGCACGAGATATCGCAGCGATCTGCCCTCATGCCTGGCTGCTGCAATCCGCCAACCCTGTGTTCGAGGGCTGCACCCTGATGCACCGTGAGACCAAGATCAAGGCCGTGGGATTGTGCCACGGCCACTATGGCTATCGTGAGATCGCGCGGGCGCTAGGCCTGGAACTGGAGCATGTCTCTGCGCAGATGCCTGGCTTTAACCATTGGATTTGGATGACCGATTTTCGCTACAAGGGGCAAGATGCGTATCCGTTCCTAGAGCGGTGGATCGAACAGGAGGCGGAAGCGCACTGGGCCAAGGGGCCGCGCTCTTTCGGAGACAACCAGATGTCGCGCGCGGCCATTCACCTGTACAAGCTCTTTGGCCTCATGCCCATCGGCGATACACCACGCATAGTGGGCTGGTGGTATCACACGGACCTGGAAACCAAGAAGCGTTGGTACGGCGCACTGGGAGGCTTTGACTCGGAGATCGGCTGGGGGCAGTACCTGGAGCGCCAGGACGAGAATGTGCGCAAGGTAGAGCGCGCCGCCACCGATGAGAGCGCGCCGGTGAACCGCTTCGCGCTCGCGCTGCCGTCGATGGACATCGCGACCATCGGCGCAGGTGGCGGATCGATCGGCTGGATCGATCACGGACTGCTGCGGATGGGTCCGGCGAGCGCCGGCGCCGACC
>CAYQDH010000821.1:0-1512 GCA_964416075.1 uncultured Anaerolineales bacterium
CAGCGCCAGTGCGCAAAACAACACGGGCTATCGTAATGGCCAGGTCGATGATCTGTTGGCTCAAGCCCGTGTGGAGAGCGACCATGCCGTGCGCATGCAGCTATACCGCGATGCTGAGCGAATCGTTATTTCCGAGGCGCCCTGCATTCCTTTGACCCACGGCGTGGCGTACGTCCTGGTCAAGCCCTATGTGAGCGGCTATCAGGCTCCTGCGTCGCTGTACCCGTGGCTCAAGGATATTGCTCTGACACCGTAAAGAAATGGTTGCCCGTCAGGGAGGCTCGGCGTATGACATTATTGCTAGGGGGACGCGGGCAGGATGCCCGCGGTACATGGGAGCCGTCAGGGAGGCTTGACGTATGACATCATTGCTTGAAGTGAAGGGTCTGCGAACCCAGTTTTTCACCGAAGATGGCGTGGTCAACGCCGTCAACGGGATCAGCTTTTACCTGGAGGAAGGCCAGACTTTGGGCATCGTGGGAGAGAGCGGATGCGGCAAGAGCGTCAGCATGCTCTCCATGATGGGCCTCATCCCCTCACCCCCGGGTCGCGTGGTAGGCGGCGAGGTCTGGTTCCAGGATCGCGACCTGCTCAAACTCGATCAGGAAGAGATGCGCCAGGTGCGTGGCAACAAGATCGCCATGATCTTTCAGGATCCCATGACCTCGCTGAACCCGGTGCTGACCGTCGAGCGGCAGATTTCCGAAGCCCTCGAGCTGCATATGGGTATGGACAAAGAGCAGGCGCGCAACCGTACCGTCGAGTTGCTGGACATGGTGCGCATCCCCGATGCTCGCAAGCGCCTGGACGACTATCCGCACCAGTTCTCGGGCGGCATGCGCCAGCGGGTGATGATCGCCATGGCCCTGTCCTGCAACCCCCAATTGCTGATCGCCGATGAGCCCACCACAGCGCTGGACGTGACGATCCAGGCGCAGATCGTGGACTTGGTCAAAGAGCTGCGCCGGGAATTGGGGATGGCCGTCATCTGGATCACGCACGACCTGGGCATCGTCGCGGGATTGGTGGACCGGGTGCAGGTCATGTATGCTGGTTTCATCGTAGAACGCGCCGAGGTGCACGAGTTCTATGCCAACCCGCGCCATCCGTATTCTTTAGGGCTCCTGGGCTCGTTGCCCCGGCTCGATGCACGCAAGCGCGAGAAACTGACGCCTATCGAGGGCTTACCGCCGGATCTCATCGCCCTGCCGCCCGGCTGTCCCTTTTATGTGCGCTGCAAATACCGTTGCGCGCGCTGCCTGGAGGAGAATCCTCAGTTGCGCTCTGTGGATGACGCTACCGGCCACGAGATCGCCTGCTGGGTAGACGTTACGAAGGAGGGTCACGCGTAGATGAGCCAGACACACGAGAACTTGCTCGAGGTCAAGGACCTCAAAATGTACTTTCCGATCACGCAAGGGATCATCGTCCAGCGGCATATCGGCGATATCAAGGCTGTGGATGGCATCTCGTTCAACGTGCGCAAGGGTGAGACGCTCGGCCTGGTGGGCG
>CAYQDH010000822.1:0-1511 GCA_964416075.1 uncultured Anaerolineales bacterium
GTGCCAAGCCGATCCCTATCGGCCAAGACGACACGATGCGCACGACTCTCTTCCTTCCGTAGCCCGCAACGGCGGGCTTGGCCAGGCCCACGCAGCGTGGGCACATTGCCCGAGGCTTCAGCCCGGGGCTCTACGGCTGGGGCTGCGACGACAGAATGCCCGCGAGTCTCACTTCCGCAGCCCGCGACGGCGGGCTTGGCAGTCGTTGCCCGAGGCTTCAGCCCGGGGCTCTACACCTTGTCGATGGCCGGGTCGTCGATCGCCACCCGCCGCCCCTCGCGCGTGGAAACATAGGTGGCCAAGGTCATGCGCAGGGTGATGCGCCCCTCCTCCACCGTGGCGATGGGATCTCGCTTGCCCTGCACGAATTCGGCCAACGGCGCGGCCAGCCCGGCGATGCGCACGCCGTGGTTGGCGGGGCTGGCGATCTCGCTGCACGTCCAATCCGCCTTGTCTACGGTATACCACTTTTGCCCGCAGGCGCCCGCCGGGCGGGGCACGTTGCAGCTGGGCACGTCGCCATAGTTCTGGATGATGGCCCCCTTTTCGGCCACCACCTCCACGGTGTTCTCCGCCGCGGGGCAGACGAAGGAGCACACCACCTCGGCCAAGGGGCCGCCCGGGTAGCGGTAAATGGCGATGCCGTTATCCATGGGTACCCGCGGATCGAGCAGCGTGGCCATCTCGGCGGTCACCGTCTCGGGCACGCCCAATAGCCAATGGATGAAATCGATGGCGTGGGCGGCGTCGTCGGCCCAGATGTCGCGGTTCAGCTCCGGCTTGGCGTGCCACATCCCGGGAAAGTTGTCCCACAGGTGTGTGCCCAGGGCATGCCGGCGGCGCACCATAAAGACCTTGCCCAGCTGGCCGCTCTGCAGCAACTGCTTGACCTCCATGTTCTGCGGGTCCACGCGCATCTGCCAGGCCATGGTTAAGGGCGCGTTATAGCGCTGCACGGCGGCCACGATGCGGTCGCCCTCGGCCATGGTCAAAGCCATGGGCTTTTGCAGGATGATGATCTTGCCCGCCGCGGCGGCCTGCTCCACCAACTCGGCATGCAGCGATGTCTCCGCCGACACCACCACCGCCTGAACGTCGCTCGATAGCAGCTCCGCTACGGTGGCATAGGCGGCGATGCCGTAATCGGATGCAGCCTTGCCCAACCTGGCCGCGTCGTGGTCCCACCCGGCCACCAGCTTGACCCCGAGCTCCGGACGCTTGATCCATTGCGCGCAGTAGGCGTTCACATGCCCATGCGCAAAACCGAGGATTCCCATCGATACTGTCATCGTTGAACTGCTCCTTAGGCTGAACGTTGTTGATGCCGTGCCAACATCGGGTTGATGAGCATTCACTGATTAGTGCCCCAACACGCGGGTCGCGCCAAACGCCGCTGGTCTTCTCGACCGGTCCGCACAGCTTGCGTAGCAATGTACACGTAAGTGGATATAACGTCAACGCCTCGGGGATAGCGCGATAAGTCGGTTCCAGCCACAACAGGTAGGTCGCCA
>CAYQDH010000823.1:0-1510 GCA_964416075.1 uncultured Anaerolineales bacterium
TTGCCAGCCCACCGACGTGGCCGAGATCGTCCGCCGCATGGTGGATGCCCTGGCCCCCCTGGCCTGGCAGGCCGGCCGCCTGGAGGTGGTCGCCGACCTTCCCGAGAACCTGCCGCCGGCCCGCGCCGATGCCGAGCGCCTGGGCCAGATCCTGGCCAACCTGCTGCGCAACGCCATCCGCCACACCGACCCCGGCGGGATCGTCGTCGTGGCCCTGCGCGCCGAGGTCGACGCCCTGGCCTTGGAGGTGCGCGATACCGGCACGGGGATCCCCCCCGACGAGCTGCCACACATCTGGGAGCGGTTCTACCAGGGCGCTGGGGACCGCGCCACCGTTGGGGACCGCGCCCTGGCCGACGGCGCCGGCCTTGGCCTGACGCTGGTGAAGGAGCTAGCCGAGGCCATGGGCGGGAGCGTGGCGGTGGAGAGCGAGATCGGGGTGGGGAGCTGCTTTACGGTGCGGCTGCCTCTCGCTAACGTCCCATGAAACCCACACGGGGGTCCAACCACCAAGACACCAAGGCGCCAAGAAAGGATAAGGGTCTGCGCCCTTGGGGTTGCGCTTGTGTCATGGGGCCAGGGGGCTGCGATGGCTAGCCCTTGGCCCGCGCGGCGCTCGGCGAGGGTTTGAGCAGACGGCAGACTGATGTACAATGGGTGTGTGGTAGGATGAAAGGATCTGCGATGGAGCATATTGTGGAAGCCCAAGTCATTGACTCACATCACCTCAGGCTGAAAAATCCCATACGCATGGCGCCCGGATCCACAGTGATGGTCACTATCGAGACTGGCGAATGCGTGGCCGAGGAGCGGGAGTGGTATCTGCTGTCTGCTCTAGGGCTCGAGAAGGCCTATGGCGAGAGTGAGCCTGACTATCCCGAGAGTAGCATCAAGACACCAAATCCGGAATATCGGCCATGAAAGAGGGAGATGTTATCCTCACGCCGATGCCGCAAGCGGATGGCCGGGTCAAGAATCGCCCGGCCATTTTCTTGCGTGAGATGCTGCCCTTCCGTGATGCGTTGGTGTGCGGCATTAGCACCCAGATACACCAGCTTGCACCTGGCTTGGACGAGGTGATCACGAGCCAAGACGATGATTATCCCGGCAGTGGATTGGTCAGCGACTCGTTGATCCGGCTAGGTTTCCTCGCGGTTCTGCCACGCCGCAACATCCTTGGAAGCATTGGATCGATATCTCCCGATCGACACCGTCGACTCTTGCGCAAGCTGAGCGAGTATCTGGTTCAAGAGGCCTGAAACATCGCAAAGGTCGCCTTCCGCTCTTCGGCCGGCCTGAGCCCTCGTCCGGAACCGGTGACGGCAGCCCGCATCAAGGCGTAACGGGCGCGCCAAAGCGCACGATGGACAGGCCCAGGAAAACCAGCCCGAGCACGATCAGGACCAGGTGCATGCGCAGGATGAACAACGGCGTGCTGCCCCGCCAAAAGAGCAAGGGGTCGTACCAGCGCAGGGCTCTAGGGAGTTCGACATCGTGAAACACGGCATCC
>CAYQDH010000824.1:0-1501 GCA_964416075.1 uncultured Anaerolineales bacterium
GTCCAGGTTGGTTGGTTCGAAAACCCACACCAGCGCTCGGCGCAGTACGTCAAAGACGTTACGTTCGAGGTGCTCCCGCCCGAACAGATCGCTGAGCAGGAAAGCGACCAGGGGCCAGGCAACGAGCAATCACTTCCCACGACCGAGACCAATGTGCGGCGTTTCGAGATGGAATGCGAGGTGCTGAAACGGGGCATGGAGCGCCTGGCCGGCAGCCATCCCACACCGGTCTGCTTCTTTGACGGGTCTTTGATCGTCTCTTTTGCCGCACAGATGCAGCCTGTGATTCGCTCACGCTACGTGGATGCCGTGCACGATGTGCTGGCAGCGTCGGAGCAAACGCGAGTGCCTTTTGTGGGCTATGTGGATAGCTCCCGAGCCATGGACATGGTGACGATGCTATCCCACCTGCGCCATTATGGTAGCACGCCTCGCATCGGCGACGGGGCGCTACTACGACGCATGATGCACTGGGGCCAACGCAGCGAGGCCTGGATCTGCGACCGGGATGACCGCCTCTTCCAAGAGGGCGCGGGAGACCAGCGCTACTACTATGACCAGCTTCTTTTCCTGTACTTGAAAACAACCGCTGAGGACACGCCGGCGCGGCTCGAGATGCCCCGTTGGGTGCTGGAGGATAGCCAGATCGACTATGTGGTCGATGTGGTGCGCGCGGAATGCGTGGTGGGCACAGGATATCCCTATGCCGTGGAGACAGCCGACGCGGTCACCGTGTTGACAGCCCAAGATCGCGAGCAATTCTATCGCGTCTTTCAAGAGTTCATGCACGATCTCAACCTGCCCCTGCGCTACGCGCGTAAAGCCTATAGCAAGCGCGGACGCAGGTAGGCCCGGTAGCGACATATTGCAGGCGGAGTGTGGCTATGTTCATTGGCAGAATCGTCAGCTCGATCTCACACGTCGATTATGTGTGTCAGATCTATGGGCCCGGAGAAACGGAACAAACGCCCGAACCGGCGGACTATGGCTTTGGCACGTTTGTGGCCATCCAACGCCCCGAGGGGGGCTTGTTGGTGGGGGTGATTTACAATACGACTTTGATGAACCCTGAGTATGGCAACTTGGGGCCGCGCCTGTCGCCGCAAGAGGACCTAGCCGTGTTTTCGCCCGACTATTTGGCCGAAAAGGCTGTTGTCACTGCCATCTATATCCTGGGCGCCATGGAGACCAACGGCGCAGTGCGGCAAGGAGTCCCGGTCGTTGCGGCGGGGATCGACAGCCAGGTGCGCCGCCTGACCACGGAAGAGATCGTGGTCTTTCACAGCTCCGGTAGCGGGCCAAGGCTGGCCTACTTGCCCATGCTCACCGCGATGAACAATCCCCTGGCGCCGCATCTGATGTTACAGATCATCGAGCAGCTAGAGCATCTCTTTCCCCACCAAGCGCAGCGCCTGGCTATCCTGGGCAGCAACCTGGCGTGGAAGTCGCGCGTGCAGCCCATAGGTTGAGAGGGATATTCATGGAGGAAGCATCCTTGGAA